>NZ_BADI01000447.1:0-1540 GCF_000333555.1 Herbaspirillum sp. B65
ATTGGCGGGCCCATTTGTTGCTGATCCCGCCGCACTCGGTGCAGGTGTAATGGGTCTTGACTTGGGCCATCGTCGCCTTGCTGCCCTTGCTTTCCTGTTTGCTGTCACTTCCTGGCAAATCTGCCAGAAAGTTCATCTATTTCAATTACTCCACTTCACGCACCGCCACCCGTGGGGCCAATGCGCACATCAGTTCATATCCGATGGTACCCGCGGCAAAGGCGACCTCATCGATGGGCAACCGATTGCCCCACAACTCGACGTGGCTGCCCACGGTCGCACCCGGCACATCGCTCAAGTCCACGCACAGCATGTCCATCGACACCCGGCCCACGGTGGCGGTCTTGACGCCATCGACCAGCACCGGTGTGCCGCTGGGCGCATGACGCGGATAACCGTCGGCATAGCCGCAGGCCACCACGCCGACCCGCATGGGCTTGTCGGCCACGAAACGGCTGCCATAACCGATGGCTTCACCGACCGGGACTTCCTGCACGCCGATGATCTTGCTTTCCAGGGTCATGGCTGCGCGCAGGCCGAAGTCGGCTGCCGTACCGCCACCGGGGGTGCCGCCATAGAGCATGATCCCCGGACGGATCCAGTCGTTGGCCAGTTCCCCATGCATCAGGTCGGCCGCGGAATTGCAGAGGCTGCGCGGACCGGCCAGGCCTTCGGTGCCGGCCTGGAAGCGGCGCACCTGCTCGGCCAGCGGCAGCGCCGGGTTGCCGGCATCGTCGGCGTTGGCGAAGTGGGTCATCATGGTGATGCTGCGCACGCTGGCAATCTTCTGCACGCGCTCGTAGGCAGCGCGGAAAGCCTCGGGCTTGAAGCCCAGGCGGTTCATGCCGCTGTTCATCTTCAAGTGCACATGCAGGGCGCTATCGGTGACGAATTGTTCCAGCAGCGCGATCTGTTGGTCGCAATGCACAGCGAACTGGATGTCATGCTGGGCCAGCACCGGCAGATCGTCGGCATCGAAGAAACCCTCCAGCAGCAGGATGGGCTTGGTCCAGCCCAGTTCACGCAGGCGCACTGCATAGTCCGGCTCCACCAGCGCCAGACCATCGGCGGCGGCGAAGCCGCGCATGGCGCGTTCCAGCCCGTGACCGTAGCCATTGGCCTTGAGCACGCCCCAGACACGGGCCTGGGGCGCGTGGGCGCGGGCCACGGCGAGATTATGTTGAAGCGCGGAAATGCGGGATGAAGCCAGCCAGGGCGTGCTGTTCAAGTACGAAGACATCCCGCTGGAGCTGGAGGACACCGCACGCCAGTGGCGCGACCACATGGTCGAGCAGGCCGCTGAAGCCAACGAGGAACTGCTGGAGAAATACCTCTCCGGCAATCCCCTCTCCGAAGACGACATCAAGCGCGGCCTGCGCCTGCGCACGGTGGCCAACGAGATCGTGCCGATGCTGGCCGGTTCCGCCTTCAAGAACAAGGGCGTGCAAGCCATGCTGGATGCGGTGATCGATTACCTGCCCTCGCCCATCGACGTGCCGGCCATTGCCGGTCATGCCGAGGACGAAGCGAGATCGAGCGC
>NZ_BADI01000446.1:0-4074 GCF_000333555.1 Herbaspirillum sp. B65
GCGGTAGATATCCTGGCCCACTTCGTGATTCTGGCGACGCAGTTCGCGGCGTTCATCGGCACTGAGCTTGCCGTTGCGGCGCTGTCCCTGTTCGCTGCCCATCTGGCTGCGCTGCTCTTCGGATGGGAAGTCGCTTACGTGCTGCCTGAACTCACCCGGCTGCCCCGGCATCGGCCGGCCGCCCTGGGGTGGGGCCGCCAACGCGGCCGCTCCCACACCGAGCGCCAGCATCGCTGCCAGACATAGCTTGTTGAGGACTGCAATCTTCATAATGCGATTTTTTCCGGGGACAGAGAATCAGGGAGAGAAAGCAGTGACGACGTTGCTTTCCCGACGTGATTCCAGTTTAGGCCGCAGGCCGCGATGGTATAAGATGATTAAGGTAAGGGATGTAACAGTTTGTAATGGATCAATAGACCCGACTTGCTCAAAATCGCCAAGACGCTACCATAGGCAACATGAATACAACCAACGGCAACAATACTAATACGACAACTTCCGCCAATCAATTCAAAGTATTGGTGGTGGATGACGACATTCGTCTGCGCGACCTGCTGCGTCGCTACCTCACCGAGCAAGGCTTCAACGTGGTCACGGCCGAAAACGCCCAGGCCATGAACAAGCTCTGGATCCGCGAGCGCTACGACCTGCTGGTGCTGGACCTGATGCTGCCCGGCGAAGACGGCCTGGCCATCTGCCGCCGCCTGCGCGGCGCCGGCGACCAGACGCCGATCATCATGCTCACCGCCAAGGGCGAGGACGTGGACCGCATCATCGGCCTGGAAATGGGGGCCGACGACTACCTCCCCAAGCCGTTCAACCCGCGTGAACTGGTGGCCCGCATCAATGCGGTGCTGCGCCGCAAGGGCCCCGATGAACTACCGGGCGCACCGTCCGAAACCCCGGAAACCTTCGAATTCGGCGATTTCATCCTGGACCTGGGCACCCGCACCCTGAAAAAGAATGGCGAAACCATCTCGCTGACGACCGGGGAGTTCTCGGTACTGAAGGTTTTTGCACGCAATGCCCGCCAACCGCTGTCGCGCGAGAAGCTCATGGAAATGGCGCGTGGTCGCGAATATGAAGTATTCGACCGCAGCCTGGACGTGCAGATTTCGCGCCTGCGCAAGCTGATCGAACCAGACCCGGCCAATCCACTGTACATCCAGACCGTATGGGGCCTGGGCTATGTCTTCATCCCGGAAGGGAAACCGCGCTGATCACCCGCTTCACCCCCGACCTGCAGGCCGCTTGCCGATGAAAGTCCGTACTNCATCAGGATGGTTCAGCAACGGCCTGTTCTGGCGCACGTTCTTCCTCCTGACCTTCCTGATCACCGCCAGCATGGTGGCCTGGGTGGCCAGCTTCCGCATGGTCGAACGCGGCCCGCGCGCCGAGCAACTGGCCGCACAGATCGTGTCGGTGGTCACCATCACCCGCGCCGCCCTCACCCACTCCGCACCCGAGATGCGGCGTGAGCTGCTGTTCGACCTGGCCAGCAACGAAGGCATCCGCATCTATCCGCTGGAAAAGACCGACCGCATCGTCCCGCCCGAGGATTCGCCCATCGTCCCCGAGCTGGAGTACTACGTGCGCCAGTCGCTGGATGAGAACACCATCTTTGCCTCCAGCGTCAACGAGGTGGAGGGTTTCTGGATCAGCTTCAACATCGATGATGACCAGTATTGGCTCATGCTCGACCGCGGTCGCCTGGATCGCACTTCCAGCCTGCAATGGCTGGGTTGGGGCTCGATTGCACTATTCCTGTCATTGATCGGTGCGGTCTTCATCTCCACCCTCATCAACCAGCCACTGGCCCGATTGACGGCCGCCGCGCGTGCCATCGCCAAGGGGCGCCAGCCGGAACCGCTACCTGAGTCCGGGCCCACCGAGATCGAAGAAGCCAACCGCAGCTTCAACCAGATGGTGGCCGACCTCAACCGCATCGAGTCAGACCGCGCCCTGATCCTGGCCGGCATCTCGCACGACCTGCGCACACCCCTGGCGCGGATGCAACTGGAAGTGGAGATGGCCAACCTGTCCGATGAATCGCGTGACGGGATGCACTCGGACCTGGCGCAGATGGACAGCATCATCGGCCAGTTCCTGGACTACGCGAAACCCTTCGATACCAACACCCTGGAAACCATCGACCTGGCTGGACTTCTGGAAGACGTGGCGGCCAAGTCCAGCCGTCTGGCCGACGTGAAGATCACGACCCAGATCACCCCGGCCACCGAGGTTGCCGGCAACGGCACCGAACTGGCACGGGTGTTCAGCAACCTGGTCGAGAACGCCCGCCGCTACGGCAAGACCGCCGATAGCGACTGCGCCGAAATCCATATCCGCAGCCGCATCGAGGGCCAGCAAGTGGTGGTGGAAGTGTTCGACCATGGCTCGGGGGTGCCGGAGAACGAATGCGAACGCCTGCTGCGCCCCTTCACCCGTCTCGATACCGCACGCGGCCAGGCCAATGGCTCCGGGCTGGGCCTGGCCATCGTCAACCGCATCGTGCTCAAGCACAATGGCAAGCTGGTCTTGAAGGGACATGAAGAACACTACGGCGGCCTGCTGGTGCAGATTTCTCTGCCGTTGAAGGGGCATCGCCGTCATGCCTGAGCGCACCAGCCAATGGAGAGTCTGGCCCATGCTGGCCTGCGCCCTCCTGCCCGGTCTGGCCCTGGCGCAGACCTATGCCGACCGCAACCTGAGCATCCCGCCCGTGGGGGGTAACGGCGGTCAGCGCCCCATCGTGATCGTCTCCCCGGTCGTTCCCTCCGGCCCTTCCCCGCTGGTGCCGCAGGCGCATGGGAATGGCCCGGCCGGTGCCTATGCCTCCGACGAACCGGGGCCGGACATCCGCGCCCGCAATGCCGACTATGTCACGCAATTCAAGGTAGTGGGACAGGTGCCGCCGGGCGCCACCATCAGCAAGGTCAGCTGGCGCTATACGCTGGCCAGCAAGCCAGCCGGTTTCGAGGCGCGGCTGTGCTGGCAGGATGCGGGATTATGCTGGGATGTGAGCGACGCCAACGCCGGCAGCACCGACTTCTTCAATGGCCGCGACGCCACCCGCCCCTTCCAGCTGCATTACAGCCTGCGCGGCACCGCGCGCACTGGCGAGGCGCCCATCAAGGGCGAAGTCAATCAGGTCATCGTCACCTTCGCCACGCCCGGCTGAAACTCTTCAGGCGGCGTAATCGTCGATCTCGCGCGCCTTCTGCAAGGCGTCGTCAATGCGCTCCACGGCAATCACCTTCAAGCCCTCGATGGCCTGCTTGGGCGCATTGGCCTTGGGGATCACGGCGATGGAAAAGCCCAGCTTGGCTGCCTCGCGCAAGCGCTCCTGACCGCGCGGGGCGGGACGGATCTCGCCGGCCAGACCGACTTCCCCGAACACCACCAGCCCACGCGGCAGGGGCTTGTTGCGCATCGAGGAATTGATGGCCAGCAGCACCGCCAAGTCGGCAGCCGGCTCGGTAATCTTCACGCCACCGACTGCATTGATGAACACATCCTGATCGAAGGCGGCCACGCCGGCATGTCGATGCAGCACGGCCAGGAGCATCGCCAGCCGGTTCTGCTCCAGGCCCACCGATAGCCGGCGCGCATTGGGCACGTGCGAGCTGTCCACCAGCGCCTGGATTTCCACCAGCAGCGGACGCGTGCCCTCCTGGGTCACCATGACGCAGGAGCCTGGCACCTGATTCTCATGCTGCGACAGGAACAGGGCCGAAGGATTGGAGACCCCCTTCAAGCCCTTCTCGGTCATGGCGAACACGCCCAGTTCGTTGACCGCGCCAAAGCGGTTCTTGAAGGCGCGCACCAGGCGGAAGCTGGAATGGGTATCGCCCTCGAAGTAGAGCACCGTATCGACGATGTGCTCCAGCACGCGCGGGCCGGCCAGCGCGCCTTCCTTGGTCACGTGGCCAACCATGATGATGGTGATGCCGGAAGTCTTGGCGACCCGCGTCATTTGCGCCGCGCATTCGCGCACCTGCGCCACCGAGCCGGGAGCCGAGGTCAACGCATCCGAATACAGGGTCTGGATGGAGTCGATCACCGCCACTTCGG
>NZ_BADI01000445.1:0-1901 GCF_000333555.1 Herbaspirillum sp. B65
TTGCGATGGATCACCAGGTGGCTTTCCTGTTGCGGCTTGATCTCGCCTTCCAGGCCCTTCAGGTCGAAGCTTCTTTCACCGGTGATGCCCAGCGACTGAACACTGTCATTGCCCAGGAACTGCAGCGGCAGCACGCCCATACCCACCAGGTTGGAGCGGTGGATACGCTCGAAGGAACGAGCGATCACGGCCTTCACGCCCAGCAGCTGGGTGCCCTTGGCAGCCCAGTCGCGGGAGGAGCCGGTACCGTACTCTTCGCCACCGAAGACCATGGTCGGGGTGCCTTCGGCCACGTACTTCATGGCGGCGTCGTAGATCGACATTTCTTCACCGGAAGGCTGGTGAATGGTGATGCCGCCTTCGACGCGCGAGCCGTCTTCCTTGGCCGGGATCATCAGGTTCTTGATACGCACGTTGGCGAAGGTGCCGCGCATCATGATCTCGTGGTTGCCGCGACGCGAGCCGTAGGAGTTGAAGTCCGCCTTCAGCACGCCATTGGCTTGCAGCCACTTGCCAGCCGGGCTGGATTCCTTGATGGAACCGGCCGGGGAGATGTGGTCGGTGGTGATCGAGTCGCCGAACACGCCCAGGGCGCGGGCACCGCTGATGCCGGTGGCGGCAGCCTGGGGTTCTTCGCTGAAGTTCTCGAAGAACGGCGGCTCGGCGATGTAGGTCGAGCTCGGCCAGTTGTAGACTTCGCCCTTGGCCACGCCCTTGATGGCTTCCCACAGCTTGCCAGGAGCGCCCTTCACATCGGCGTAGTTTTCCTTGAAGGTCTTGGCGTTCATGGCGAACTTGAGCAGCTTTTCGATCTCTTGCGAGGTCGGCCAGATGTCGCCCAGGTAGACGGGCTTGCCGCCCTTGCCCTTGCCGACCGGTTCGGTCATCAGGTCACGGGTGACGTTGCCGGCGATGGCGTAGGCCACCACCAGCGGGGGCGAAGCCAGGAAGTTGGCGCGGATGTTCGGGTGGATACGGGCTTCGAAGTTGCGATTGCCCGACAGCACGGCAGCGGCCACCACGTCGTTCTTGACGATGGCTTCGTTCATGGCCGGGGTCAGGTCGCCAGCGTTGCCGATGCAGGTGGTGCAACCGTAGGCGGTCACGCCAAAGCCCAGCTTTTCCAGGTACGGCAGCAGGCCAGCCGCTTCCAGGTACTTGGTCACCACGCGCGAGCCAGGGGCCAGCGAGGTCTTGATGTGCGGAGCCACCTTCAGGCCGGCTTCCACCGCCTTCTTGGCCAACAGGCCAGCGGCCAGCAGCACGCTCGGGTTGGAGGTGTTGGTGCAGGAGGTGATGGCGGCGATCAGCACGTCACCGTTATGCACATCCACGCCGTCGGCGTTCTTGTAGGAAGCGGTCAGGTCTTCAGCCTTCTTGTTGAAGCCGTTTTCTGCCACCGGCTTGGTGAACAGCTCGGAGAAGGTGGTCTTGACGTTGCCGATTTCGATACGGTCTTGCGGACGCTTGGGACCGGCCAGCGACGGGGCGACCGTGCCCAGGTCCAGCGAGACTTCCTGGGTGTAGTCGATCTGGCCGGCCTTGGGCACGCCGTA
This sequence comes from Herbaspirillum sp. B65, assembly GCF_000333555.1. Lineage (NCBI taxonomy): Bacteria > Pseudomonadati > Pseudomonadota > Betaproteobacteria > Burkholderiales > Oxalobacteraceae > Herbaspirillum > Herbaspirillum sp. B65. The sequence goes on from NZ_BADI01000445.1 coordinate 1,557, forward strand.
CAGGCCTTGCGCCTTGAAGTAGGCTTCGAAGGCGTCGATCTCGGCCTTGGTGCGGCCGGTGCCCTTGAAGTAGGCGATGGTGGCGTCGTCGACCGGGAAGAAGCCCATGGTGGCGCCGTATTCCGGGGCCATGTTGGCGATGGTGGCGCGGTCGGTCAGCGACAGCGATTCGGTGCCTTCACCGAAGAATTCGACGAACTTGCCCACGACCTTGGTCTGGCGCAGCAGTTCGGTGATGGTCAACACCAGGTCGGTGGCGGTGACGCCTTCGCGCAGGGCGCCGGTCAGGTTCACGCCGACCACGTCGGGGGTCAGGAAATAGACCGGCGGCCCAACATCCGGCTC
>NZ_BADI01000444.1:0-1212 GCF_000333555.1 Herbaspirillum sp. B65
GGGCTTACCCGAGCGACAGCGGCGGCAGTCCTGGCGAGCAGGGCCGATCTTGCCTGGCTGTCGATGGCGGCTTCTTCGTTCCAGCAGGCCGGCGCCGGCCGGGATCATCATGGGCAGTTCTTCACCGCTTTCCTGTTCATACAAGGGCCAGACCGTGCCATAGACCACGGTGGGGTCGTCGCCGATGGAAAAACCGATGCGGTATTCATCGATCTGGCCATTGATGTCCTCGGAGAAGCCGCCGATGCTGGCGTGCAGCTCGGAAGAGGCGATGTCCAGGGTTTGCGTCAGGAAGTAGTCGGCGGCGCGAATGGAGGCCGGGCGGATGCGCTTGTCGGCCTCGCGGCAGCCGAAGAAGTAGGCCTGCGGCAGCAGCAGTTCGACACTGCAACCAGGCAACAGGCGCGTAAACAGCGGTGTGGCCTGTTGCTTCCAGGCTTCGAAGGCGGCGGCCTTGTTGGCCGAGAAATGGCTTTGCTGTTCGCTGTCCTGCCAGTGGAACAGGGCGCCGCCGGCCGGCACTGCAACCGCAGCGATCACATAGCGCGTATCGGCCAGGAAGGCGGCGGTGGGGGGCTGCTCGCCGCGCATTTGCACCGGCGCGTTCTTCAGGGCGCTCTGGCCCATCTGGCGGGTCAGGGCAAAGACATCGGCGTGCACCCGTGGCAGTTGCTCGATGGAGAACAACGCAGGCGCCAGTGCCAGACGCGCATCGGTGGCCAGCACGTGGGCGTGCAGATGGGCGCCGATGGCACTGAGCAGGTCGCCGGCGATGGGGCCGGAGGCGATGGTAAAGCGGGTCCAGGCCAATACCGGCAGCACCAGCAATTGCACGTCGTAGTCCTGGCCGTCGTGCTCCAGGGTGGTCGATTCACTGCCAGCCTCGACGGCTTCGATCAAGACGTCATAGGCGTCCAGGTCGGCCTTGAACAGGTGATCCAGGGCGGCATCGAGCAAGCCTTGATGGCCGGTGCGCAGCAGCTTGTTGAGCAGGGCGTCAAGGGGCTTCAGCCAGGCGCGCTCTTCGAGCCGGCTGGAAGCTTGCGCGATGGCTTGCGCGAAGGTCACCAAGTGTTGGCTGTCGGCAGAAAGCTTGGAGGAAGAACGTTTGGCGGGACGACGCATGGAGGGCATCAGTAATCTGTGTAGACGAAACTGCCTATTGTAGATGATTTGTCCGGGCTGTCAGCCGCAGCGCGGGCAGGCCGCTCC
>NZ_BADI01000443.1:0-1053 GCF_000333555.1 Herbaspirillum sp. B65
GCATCACCGTGGCGCTGATCATCGGTTCCTTCGCCGAACGTGTGAAGTTCTCGGCTGTGATCCTGTTCTCGATCCTGTGGTTCACCTTCTCCTACCTGCCCATGGCGCACATGGTCTGGTTCTGGCCGGGTCCGGACCTCTTCACTGACGCTGCTGCGGCTGATAAGGCCACCGCTGCCTCGGGTTGGCTGTTCCAGAAGGGCGCGCTGGACTTCGCTGGTGGCACCGTGGTGCACATCAACGCCGCTGTCGCTGGCCTGGTCGGTTCCTACGTGATCGGCAAGCGTATCGGTTTCGGCAAGGAAGCCTTCAAGCCGCATAGCCTGACCCTGACCATGGTCGGTGCCTCGCTGCTGTGGTTCGGCTGGTTCGGCTTCAACGCCGGCTCGGCGCTGGAAGCCAACGGTAGCGCCACCCTGGCCTTCATCAACACCATCCTGGCAACTGCTGCCGCTGTGCTGTCCTGGAGCTTCGGCGAATGGATCGGCAAGGGTAAGCCCTCCATGCTGGGCGCCGCTTCCGGTGCGGTCGCTGGCCTGGTGGCCATCACCCCGGCCGCTGGTTTCGTGGGCGTCATCGGCGCCGTGGTCATGGGCCTGATCGCTGGTCTGCTGTGCCTGTGGGGCGTGAGCGGTCTGAAGAAGATCCTGGGTTCGGACGATGCGCTGGACGTGTTCGGCGTGCATGGCGTGGGCGGTATCCTGGGTGCCCTCCTGACCGGCGTGTTCGCAGCCCCCAGCCTGGGCGGCACCGGTATCTATGACTACGTGGCCAACGCTGTGGCACCGGATTACTCCCATCGCGGCCAGGTCTGGATCCAGTTCCAGGGCGTGCTGACCACCGTGATCCTGTCGGGTGTGGTCTCCTTCATCGCCTACAAGATCGTGGACGTCGTCATCGGCCTGCGTGTGACGGAAGAAGNAGAACGCGAAGGCCTGGATATCTCCAGCCAACGCGAATCGGCTACCACTAAGCATCGGTCGTACTGAGTCTGCAGTATTCTTTCGGGGCTGGAAACCGCTTCTTTAAAGGGGCCTTCGGCGCCTTTTTTTC
>NZ_BADI01000442.1:0-1838 GCF_000333555.1 Herbaspirillum sp. B65
GCTCGAAGAGTGCTTGCGAAAGCTTGCATCCAGTCCCGAGACGACGCTGTCCATGATGTGCGAACGGGCGAACTTCATGCCCATTCGAACAGGATGGCCAGCGATACGCCGATGGCCAGTACGATGAGCGTGGCCACGCCGTGGGTAGGAATGACGCGATCGTAGACCTGCATGGAAAAGATCGATGCACCCAGCGCGATGATGCTCATCACTACCGAGGCGATGACCACTTCGAGAATGATGGGACGGAACTCGGCCAGGGCTTCCTTGAAGACACGCTCGAAACCGTTCTGCCCGTCCTTGGCGCCCAGCGCGGCGAAGTCAAGTCGGTAGGCACCGTCGATCAGGTCACTGTCGCTGATGAGGGCATGGCCTTCTTCGCTGATGAAGATCCAACGCCCATCGGGCCGCTGGTCGACGATGATGCCCCAGCCGCGCTCGTTGACCACGCCCAGCATGGGGAGCTGGGCGCGCTCCGGGACGTCTGATTGTTGCGCCTTGGGCAGGCTCAGGGCAGTGCATAAAACCTGAAGATCGATGGCGGCACTGCCGTTCTTGCCCATGGCAGTAGCAATGGCTGCATCCAGGCGCACACTGTCGATCACCACACCTTGGCGCCGGGCCGCGGTCATCACCGCCCACGACAAGGAAGACGCCAGTTCGCTCATCGACCTGCTCCCGGCATGAAGACAAGACGCTGGCCGCCGGGCTGCACGCCGACCCGCTGGGCCAGCGGGCAAGTTAGCGCAACGCACGGTGAACTGGAATGTGAATGAATGTGCTTTCTCATGGCGATTCGTTTGGGTTGGTATCAGTGGCGACGATCGACCTTCCTTCACGGGAAGGGCTGTCGAGGCTGCATCTTCAGGACGTACTCGGCTTGATCGACAGTGAGAGCGAAAAGCGGGAGAGAACCCCTCCGACGATGCGTCGCGCGATACCCCAAACAATCAGGAATTCAGGTCATCGATAGTGCATCGTCGCGCCAGCGCAAGCGGGCAACTACCGAGGGAAATCGCGTCCGGAATTCGGCGCTGCGGCAGATCGTCAATGGAGCCTATGATGTTTGAAAATATATAAATATTTAATTGTCCTTTAGTGCATTCCAGATTTTTTTGTCGTCAAAAACTTAGTAAATGACGATTTAATTCGGACAAGATTTGCACTGTTGTAGACGCGCAGAGAAAAGCAGATGCGACAGGACCAAGGCAATCAATTTCCAGACCTGATCCGGCGATATGAAGGAATCCGAAAACCTGTTGAAGTCTTCTTCACAGTTGGATTCCAAAAATAGAACTCCCCTCGAACCATGTCGGATACGAGGGGAGATTGGTGCCATTCGCCACCTGGTAATCCGACAGGAAGTCAGCACTGGTGACAGCATCTCCGCTAGACCATGGACAGAGATGCAAAACTAACTTTATCGAATCGATGACGCCCCCGAAACTGTCCGATGGTGCAGGCAAAATACTATCTTCGATGATGCAATCTGAAAGCTATTCATGACACAAAAGACGTCAACACATCTCCGACAGCCATCCTTCCTCACGCCACGGAAATCCAGGAAGCCGCCGATGCATCCACCCCGACGGGCGTGACCAACAACTCATCCAGGCACGGCGACAATGCAGCCGGCCTGGTCACCGGAGCAGCACAATAGCGGGCGAATTCCACCCCGAGCATGGGCTGCGAGTAATACCAGCCCTGGGCATAATCCACGCCGGCCTGTTCCAGGTAGCGGGCCTGCGCGACGGTCTCCACGCCTTCGGCGACGATCTTCAGCCCAAGCTTCTTGGCCATGTCGATGATGCAGCCCAGTACCGGATGCGGCGGAGCAT
>NZ_BADI01000441.1:0-3299 GCF_000333555.1 Herbaspirillum sp. B65
TGACGGTTTCATAAAGCCATAGGTTGATCATCACGTACATGACAAACACTGGCAAAGTGCCTGTTCAGGGCAACAGGTAGGCCGGATCGGGCGCGGATGCCTGGCNAGAGAGATGGGTTTCATTCAATTTTTCCTGTAGTTGGTAGTAGTGGCAATCGAGGGTAGTTATCGCTCCCCCATCGATTCCTGGAGCGTCTTGGCGATGGGCTTGACCAAGAAGGACAGGACGGTTCGGGTGTTGGCCTTGATTTCGACGGTAGCCGTCATGCCAGGCTTGACGTGGATGGCGCCAGATTTCTCGCCCTTGAAAACCGCGTCGTCCAGAGCGATGTGGACCCGGTAGTACGGCACGGCGCCCTGGCGTGTCTCGTCCAGCAAGGTATCGGGACTGACGTAGACGACATGCCCGTTGAGGGTGCCGTAGATGGAATAGTCGTAGGCATCGAGCTTGACGTTGGCCTGCTGGCCGACCTTGACGTAAGCGGAGTCGGCCGTGGAGACCTTGACCTCGACGATGAGGTTGTCCACGGGCAGGATTTCCATGACCACGTCACCTGGACGCACCACGCCGCCAATGGTGGTGACACGGATGTTCTTGACCACGCCATCGGCCGGCGCCTTGAGCTCGGTATGCTCCAGCACCTGGCTGCGGTCTTCGAGCTGTTCGCGCTGGGTGTTGAGGTCTTCCTGCACCTTGGTCATATCCACCAGCGCTTCCTGGAAATACTTGTTGCGCTTGTTGTTGATCTGGGCGCGGATGTCGGCGACGTTGCGCTGCAGACGCAGCACGTCGGCACGACCGACGTCGCCGGTCTTTTCCAGGTTGCGGTTCATCTCCAGCTCCTGCGAGGCCAGGCCGAGCATGTCGTTCAAGGCTTGCAGGTCCTGGTCGATCAGCGTCTTGCGCTTGATGTACAGGTCTTTCTGGTTGGAGATGTATTCCTTGTAGTCCAGCAGGTCGGAGTCGAAGACCAACGGCTGGCCATACACTTCGGCGCGCAGGCGGGCCAGGCTGATGCGCAGGGCGGCCACCTTGGCGCGACTGTCGTTGAGCGAGGTCTGCACGCGATCCTGCTCCAGCACCATCAACAATTGGCCCTGCTTGACGGCTTCGCCTTCCTTGACCAGGATCTGCTTGACCGGGCCGCCATCAGGCGCCTGCACCGACTGCGTACGGGAGACAGCGATCACCTGACCCTGGGCGCGGGTGACCTGGTCGATCGGGCTCACGGCGGCCCAGACCAGCAGCAGGACCACGCTAAGCATGGACAGGCGCAGCATCCAGCGCGCCGAGACCAGGGGGTTGTGGGAGTTGTTTTTCTTCATGTTCAATGTCATGGTCATGGCCGGCCTCACGCAGTCACACCGGGTACGCCGGTATTGGTGCTGGGCACTTCACCGCGCAGGCGAGCCAGGACGGCGTCACGCGGGCCGTCGAGCACGATGCGGTTGCCCACCACCACGATGACGCGCTCGACCATGGGCAGGAAGGCAGGCTTGTGGGTCACCACGACCAAGGTGCGACCACCGTTGATTTCTTCATTCAGTACGTTCAGGCAGTGACGTTCCAGGTCTTCATCCATGGAAGCGGTGGGCTCGTCGAGCAGGAAGATGTCGGGACGGCACAACAGCAGTCGGGTGAAGGCCACCAGTTGGCGCTGGCCACCGGAGAGGCCGCGTCCGCCCTCCTGGATCGGCAAGTCCAAGCCCTTGGGATGGGCCGAGACCAGGCGCAGCAGGCCGGTGCGTTCCATCACCTGGCGCAGCACTTCGTCGCCGGGATCGGGCAGGCCAATCAGCAGGTTTTCGCGCAGGGTGCCGACGAACAGACGGTGGTCTTGCTGGAGATAGCCGATGTGCTGGTTCAGCGTCAGCCGGTTGATGTTGGACAGATCCAGACCATCGAGCAGGATGCGGCCCTGTTGCGGTCGGTAGAGCCCGGACAGCAGGCGCAGGATGGTGGATTTGCCGGCCCCGATCGGCCCCAGGATGGCGACCCGCTCGCCGGCCTTGATGGTGAGCTGGTCGATGGTCATGGCGTTGAGCAGGCTGCCGGCGTAGGTGAACTTGGCTTCTTCGACGCGGAATTCGCCGCGCAGGGTGTCGGGCGTCAACTGACGGTCGCTGCCCTGGTCGGTCTGCAAGGCATAGATTTTTTCCAGGCCGGCCAGGGTGACCCTTGTCGGACAACGCACGCAATTCTACATCACGACCGTCCCCTGCAAGTGTCAGGTTGACGTGTATGTCCGGTGGCGGCAACACCGGATCGCCCTTTTCGGGCCATTCGACGATACAGACGGTGTTTTCGTTGAAATGTTCACGAAAACCGGCATCAAGGAATTCCTCCGGGCTGGACATGCGGTACAGATCGAAGTGGATGACTGTTACCATGCGCCCTGCGAACAATACTTCATAAGGCTCCGCCAGCGTGTAGGTCGGGCTCTTGACCCGTCCCTGGTAGCCGGCCGCATGGAGCAGGGCGCGCGTGAGGGCGGTCTTGCCGGCCCCGAGGTCGCCGTGCAGGTAGATCGCCAGACCCGGCGCCAGCACCTGGGCCAGGTCGGCACCCAGGCGCGCGGTGGCGGCTTCGTCGGGCAGGTGGAGATGGAGTCGCTGCATACTTTTTTAGCTCATTCTGAATCACTGGTTCAACATTCAACGCTTCATGTCCGCTCACACCGTTCCTGTCGATCTGGCGGCATTGATCATGGTGGCCTGGAAGCTGCCCACGCCGGGCACCTCCAGCGTATCGACCACATTCCCGGTGGGGAACATGGCACCGCCTGCACCTTCTTCTTCGGCGGCGGGGTCCATGAACTCCAGTTGCACCTCGGCCGCGGGGAAGGTCACGCCATCCAGTTCGAAGTCGCCGGTTTCCTGCACCTGGCCGCCACGCATCGGCACGTGGGCCACGATGGTCTTGTCGATGTTGGCTTGCCAGATGGTGATGACGGCCACGCCATCCTGCGGCAACTTGGACGGATCCACCAACCCGGCGGAAATTGCGAAAGGCCCGACGGCGGCCGACAGGTTGCCGCAGTTGCCGCTCCAGTCCACGAAATCCTTGTCGATGGAGACCTGGCCGAACAGGTAGTCGACGTCATGGCCAGCACGCTCGCTGCGCGCGATGATGACGGTCTTGCTGGTGCTGGAGGTGGCGCCGCCCATGCCATCGATCTGCTTGCCGTAGGNATCGGGGCTACCGATCACCCGTTGCAGCAGCTTGTCGCGGGCACGGCCCGGGACGCGAGCGGGTTCGGGCAGGTCATCAAGCTTGAAGAAGACGCCCTTGCTGGTGC
>NZ_BADI01000440.1:0-1275 GCF_000333555.1 Herbaspirillum sp. B65
GCACCCCGGCACAAGCCCAGGATGGCGAACGACAAGCGCTTCAGCTGGCCGGCGACCCCGCCGCCGGGCCTGGCGCAATTGCAGGAAATGCGCGCCATCCGCAGCGAAATGCACCAGCAGACCGACGCCATCTGCTGGGCTTCCTCACGGATGCGCCAGGTCAGCGAACCACTGACCAAGTGGCTGGAGAGCCTGGAAAAGCGGACCGCAGCCCAGGCCATGGATCGTCCCAATCTGGAACATATCGCCGCCACCATGGAGCAGCGTCTCGGTTCACTGGTGCACAAGTTCGAAGAAACCCAACAGGCGCACCACGGCCTGCTCACCAGCGTGCGCGCGATGGAAGTCCATCTGGCCGGCATCGCCGTAGGCCAGACCGAACTCAGCGAAGACCAGAAGAATGCCTCCCGCAAGCTCGGTGAACTGCTGGCCGCCACAGCACAGGATGCCGAACTGTCGCGCCAGGCCATGCGCGAACACGCGGACAGCATCAGGAACGGCCTGGGCCAGGACATGCGCCAGGTCGCCGAACTGATCGACGCCAGCCTGCGCGAACAACGCGAACATGGCTTGGCGCTGAGCAATATCCAGAGCGCTGCCAGCGGCACCCAGGTCGCTGTCGAAACGGTCGGTGCCCAGTTGCTGCAGCAAGGCCAGCAGTTGCAACCGCAGTTGATCGAAATCATCGCCCGCATCGACAAGCTCGATATCAGTATTGTCGCCAAGGGACAAGCCCAGTCGCAATGGGCCATACCGGATCTGCAGGCCTTTGCCGAGAAGCACGTGCAAGACCCGCTGCAACAATCGCCCAGGTTGGAGGGCGATCCCGGTGCCAGCACCTAAGCCGCAGTAGCAGCCAGGGCCAACTTGATGTTGGCCCTTGCCTGTCTGGCGCGCCTGTGCCGTCACCTATTTTTTCATTACTCACTCCCTAGACCCTAGACCAGAGAAAGCACCCTTCGTATGTCTAATGATCAAAACAAGGCTGGAATCAACCCGATCAGCAACAAGCAATTGGGCACTGCCCCGGTACCATTGATCATGCCGCCGACCCGGCGCAGCACCAATGCAGTGGCCGGCAAGTCCGCCAAATCCGCCAAGGCTGCCCAGCAGCACGACCAGCAACAACAGTTGCCGGCAGAAGACCAGCCTTTGTACGACATGGCCATCGTGCCGGAAGAGGGCGCTGCCGAGCGCGCCCTGGCCAGCGCTGAAGCTGCCATGTCGGTGCGTCGCGGCGAGGACGACGAAGAGGAAGCTACCCTGGAAAAATCC
>NZ_BADI01000439.1:0-966 GCF_000333555.1 Herbaspirillum sp. B65
ACAACTGCTTGTTCGAACGTTTCCTGAACCCGGAACGCGTCTCGATGCCCGACTTCGACATCGACTTCTGCCAGGAAGGCCGCGACCGCGTGATCCAGTATGTGAAGGATCGTTACGGCAAGGATGCGGTCTCGCAGATCGCCACCTTCGGTACCATGGCGGCCAAGGGCGCGGTGCGCGACGTGGGCCGCGTGCTGGACCTGGGCTATAACTTCTGCGACGGCATCTCCAAGCTGATTCCCTTCAAACCCGGCAAGCTGGTCACGCTGGCCGACGCCATCGAGGAAGAGCCGCTGTTGAAGGAGCGCCTGGAAAACGAAGAAGAGGTCAAACAACTGATGGGCCTGGCCCAGCAGGTCGAAGGCATCGCCCGCAACATCGGGATGCACGCCGGTGGCGTGCTGATCGCGCCCGGCAAGCTGACCGATTTCTGCCCGCTCTACACCCAGGGCGGCGACTCCGGCGTAGTTTCGCAATACGACAAGGATGACGTGGAAGCGGTCGGTTTGGTGAAGTTCGACTTCTTGGGCTTGACCACGCTGACCATCCTCGACCGTGCGGTGCGCTACATCCGTATGCTCGACCCGGCCATGGCCGACTTCGACCTGGCCAAGCTGCCGCTGGATGACCGGCCTTCCTATGAACTGCTGACCAAGGCCAAGACGGTCGCCGTATTCCAGCTGGAAAGCCGCGGTATGCAAGGCATGTTGAAGGATGCCCGGCCCGACCGTTTCGAAGACATCATCGCGCTGGTGGCGCTGTATCGTCCCGGTCCGATGGACCTGATCCCCGACTTCTGCAAGCGCAAGCACGGCGAAGCCTTCGACTATCCTGACCCACGCACCGAGGGCATCCTCTCCGAGACCTACGGCATCATGGTCTATCAGGAGCAGGTGATGCAGATGGCGCAGGTCATCGGCGGCTATTCGCTGGGCGGCGCCGACTTGCTGCGTCGGGCCATGGGCA
>NZ_BADI01000438.1:0-18744 GCF_000333555.1 Herbaspirillum sp. B65
TTTTCAAATAATTGAAATAATTTAGAACGATAGCCCCGGCACTCCCCTTCAATCTCTCGCAAAGCCTTGGCAGACAAGGCTTTCATCGGATCCAGGGAAACTGCAAAAACAAAAAGAAACCGGGCCATCCCTGGCGGGATGGCCCGGTTTCTCTTTCCAGGCAGGCTTATCCAGCCTTTACCGTCAGCTCACTCTTCACATCGCGCACCCCCTCGACCCCGGCCACCAGCTGCAATGCGTGCTGGCCCAGTTCCGTGCTAGGCACCGATCCCTTCAAGGTGACCACGCCATCCTTGGTAATGACCTTGATCTTCATGGCCGAGACTTGCTTGTCCTCCAGCAGCGCCGCCTTGACCTTGGCGGTGATGACCGAGTCATCTATATAAGCGCCCGCCTTCTGTGCGCTTGGCGCGTCGGCGGCCTGCACGGTCGGGACGGTGGCGGCGATCAAGAAGCTGGCGGCCAGCAGGTGGGCAACGAATGGGGTCTTCTTCATGGTGTTCTCCTTGGCAATGGATGATCTGGACAGTGCTGCGAACGCTGCTTATATAGAGCAATTCTTGCCCGGTTATTGGCAAGGTGCGTGCCAGCCAGAAAAATCCACAATAGAATCAATGACTTATAAAATTGCAGTGGAATGATTCTTCACCTGATCAGCTCAAAAACCGACCATTTCCGTCGGTTTGCCACGACGCCGCTGTCCCGACCTTCCGACAAGCCCTTGATTTCAAACAATTCCACCCTGTCGCTCCAGCGCGACGGGCTCTTCCCCGCCCCGGAAACGACGCGGGTCCAGCCCGTTCTTCTGTAGCAGCCGGTAGAACTCGGTGCGGTTGCGATCAGCCAGCCGGGCCGCGTCCGACACATTGCCATCGGTCAACTTCAGCAGCCGCACCAGGTAATCACGCTCGAACTTCTGCTTGGCTTCCGCATAACGCAACAGGTCCAGCGTCGGTACCCGCAGCGCACGCTGCACCAGGGACGCCGGGATCAGCGGCGCGGTCGACAAGGCGCACACCTGTTCCACCACGTTATAGAGCTGGCGCACATTGCCGGGCCAGTGCGCCAGACTCAACACCTCCAGCGCGTCCGGCGCAAACCCGGTCAGGCGCTTGGGATACTTGGCGGCGATGGTCTTGAGGAAGTGATTGGCCAGCAGGGCGATATCCTCGCGCCGCTCCTCCAGCGAAGGCAGATTGAGCGCCACCACATTGAGCCGGTAATACAGATCCTGGCGGAATTGGCCCTGCATCATGGCAATCTCCAGGTCACGATGAGTGGCCGAAATCACCCGGACGTTGACCTCTCCCGACTCATTGGCGCCGACCTGGCGCACGGTCTTCTCCTGTAGCACGCGCAAGAGCTTGACCTGCAAGGCCGGTGGCATGTCGCCGATCTCATCGAGGAACAGCGTGCCACCATCGGCCGCCTGGAACAGGCCTTCGCGATGTTCGACAGCCCCGGTGAAAGCGCCCTTGACGTGGCCGAACAGCTCGGACTCCAGCAACTGCTCGGGAATGGCGCCGCAATTGACGGCAATGAAGGGCTTGTCGGCCCGCCGGCTGGCGCGGTGGATGGCGCGCGCCAGCAACTCCTTGCCGGTGCCGCTTTCGCCACGGATGAGCAGGCTGGCGTCGGATGCCGCCACCAGGCGCGCCTCGGCCAGCAATTCGTCGATACGCTGGCTGCGGCTGATGATGTCGGCGCGCCAGGCGGCATCGGGCGCCTCCTGGGCCGGGGCGGACAGGCTCAAGGCCTGGGCCACCTTGTCCAGCAGCACGTGGCCATCGAAGGGCTTGGTCAGGTAGGCAAAAGCGCCCTGGGTGGTGGCATCGACTGCATCGGGGATGGTGCCCTGGGCGGTCAGGAGGATCACCGGCAAGCCCGGATAGCGGCTGCGGATCTCGGCAAAGAGCGCCAGGCCATCCATGCCGGGCAGGCGCACATCGGTGATCACCAGCGCCGGCAGCGAGATGGCCAACTGCGCCAGTGCGGCTTCGGCGCTTTCCACGGCCAGGATGCGGTAACCGCTGGCGTTCCGGCGCAGGGTCAGCAGGCGCAGCAGGTCGGGATCATCATCGACCAGCAGCAGGGGGGTAGTCTTTCCCATCAGGACTCCAGTTCCGGTAAAGGGAACGGCCCCGATGGGCAGGCAGGATGACCTCAGGTCATTTGCCGCTGGCCGGCAGGGTCCGTTCGATGTTCTTGAGCGCTTCGAGCTTGTCGTTGAGCTGATCCACCTTGCGCTGCGCTTCCTTCAGTTGCACCGAAGACTTCTCGGCACTGTCGGCAACACGGCGCAGGTCGGAATAATGACCAACCAGCAACTGCACCAGCGGCTTGAGTTTCTCCGCTTCGACGCTGCGATCGGCCATGACGTTCCATAGCTGCGCTTCGGCCTTGGCCAGATCGATGGCATCGCGGGTCAGCGACAGGGCCATGGCGCGGCGTACATTGGTGGCCGGGCCTGCCGGATAGGTATTGATCCGCTGCAATTCACGCCCCAGCTCGGCCGGGGTCATCTTGCGCAACTGGGCATTGTAGGCCAGCAGTTCATCCACGTTGCTGCTGGCCTGGATCAATTGCACGGTGGAGGTCGGCGCCGGCGCTTGCGCCGCGCAGGCGGCCAGCAGCACAGTGCAGGCCAGGATCAGGAGCTTATTTTTCATCAGGCAACTCGATTCGGAAATGCGCCCCGCCTTCGCGCGGGACCAGATAGACCTTGCCGCTATGGGCCAGTACGTACTCGCGCACCACCGACAGGCCGATACCATTGCCGCGGCGTGCGCCCGTGGGCTGGTGCAGGCCCTGGTAGAAGGGTTCGAAGATGCGCGCGGCGTCAGTGGGCGCCACGCCGGGCCCCTGGTCGATGCACTCGACCCGCACCACGCCCGGCCCTTCGGCCAGCAGGAAGCGGATGCAGCCACCCTCGGGACTGAAGCGCACGGCGTTCGAGAGCAGGTTGGACAACACGATGGCCATCTTCTCGGGATCCACCACCACGGTCCGGGCCGCGCCCTCGATGTCCACCTTCAGCGTGCGCGCCAGCCATTGCAGGCGCTGGTCGTCGATCACCTTGTGCAGCAGCGCGCGCAGATCCACCGGCACCGGATGGATGCGCTGGGCATCGAAGGAGACTTCGTTATAGCGCAGCAAATCCTCGATCTGGGTCTGTAACGATTGCGTATTCTGGCGCAGGATGTGAGCGATCTCGCGCTGGTTGTCGTTGAGCTGACCGGCCACGCCATCGTCGAGCAGGGCCGCGCCTTCACACAAGGCGGCCAGCGGCGTTTTCAATTCATGGGAAACATGACGCAGGAAGCGCGACTTCTCGGCCTCCAGGTCGGCCAGGCGCTGGCGCAGCCAATCCAGTTGCTGGCCCAGGCGGCGGATATCGGTCGGGCCGCGCACCTCGATGGGCTGGTCGAAACGATTGTCGCCCAGGCGCCCGATGGCCTGTTCCAGCCGCGCCATCGGACGCGACAGCCACAAGCCGAAGCAGAACGCCAACAACACCGCCAGCACGATGGCCCCCAGCACCTGGGCGGTCAGCAACTGGCGCTGCTGGTCCAGCGCGGCAGACAGCGCATTGTTGCGACGATCCACCTCGCGCCGGCTCTCCAGGGCAATGCGCTCATTCAAGGCCGGCAGACGGGCGAAGTCTTGGAACAGCTTGGCCTGTTCGCCCTTGTCCTTGCGCGACTCGGCCTCCAGCACGCTGGCCGCCTCATCCCCATACAAACTCCACTGACTGAACAGCTCGCGCGGTGCCATCGGCAGCGAATCGGACAACTCCCCCAGCGCCTGGCGTGCCTGCTCGCGCGCCTCGTTGAAGCGGGCATGGAAGGCCGGATCGTCCAGCACCAGGTACTGGCGCGCGCTACGCTCCATGGCCACGGTACGCTCGGCCAGGCGTTGCGCCGATTCGGTGAGCTGCACCGCCTGGCGCGCAGTCTCGCGACTGTTGCTCGACATGCGGTCCAGCGTAAACAAGGCGTGGATGGAGGTGCCGCTCAAGAGCGCGGCAATGAGCAGGAAGGCGGCCAGCAGCAACTGCCGGAACGACAAGCCGAGATAACCGGACTTGCGCATCGACGGCAAGTGCGGCGAACGGGGCGGATGAGTGTGCTCGATGGCGTTGGACATGCGATTGATCTCGTCCCTCAAGACTGGCTTCATTATCCGGACTGGCCGCACCGCGCCATCCGGTCCGTGACATGCCAACAGGAAACGTCGGCCTCCATGTCGCGGGCACACATTGTAATCATTTGTCGCGCCGTCTGCGATGCAACATCATTTCCAACGAGAAACAATGTTGCATCCAGCCTAGATGCTGCCGACTCAGTGCTGCGGTCCCAGGAAGTCCAGCAGCATCAGCGCCACCACCTTGGTGGCCTTCTTCAGGTCATCCAGGGCCAGGTTTTCATCGGCCTGCTTGGCATTGGATTCCATGAGGGTGCGCGGACCGGCGCCGAACAGCACCACCGGAATCCCTTGCTCGCCATACAGACGGGCATCGGTATAGAGCGCCGAGCCCTGGGTGGTGAGCGTCTCGCCCATGACCTGCTGGGCATTGCGCAGCAGGCTTTGCACCAGCTTCTCGTGGCCCGGCAACGGACGCAGTGCACGCGCCAGCAACAGGCGGCGGATCTCCACCCGAATGCCCGGCCATCCTGCGACCGCATCCTCGATCAACTTGCGCACACCCGCCTCGACCTGCGCCGGGTCTTCCTCGGGAATCATGCGGCGGTCCATCTTCAGCACCACCTTGCCCGGCACCACATTGGTATTGGTGCCGCCATCGATGCGACCGACGATCATGGTCGGGTGGCTGATGCCATCAATGGCCGAACGGATTTCCTTCAAGCCCGGCAGCGCGCCATAGATGGCGTTGAGGATGGCATTGGCTGCTTGCAGCGCATCATGGCCGGTCTCGGGCATGGAGCCGTGGGTGGCGCGGCCATGCACGGTCACCTCGAACTGCAGGCAGGCATTGTGGGCGGTGACCACGTTGTAGCTGAAACCGGCCGCCAGGACGTAATCCGGGCGCGTCAGCTTCTGCTCCAGCAACCAGCCGGGACCGAGCAGGCCACCAAATTCCTCATCGTAGGTAAAGTGCAACTCCACCGCCCCACGCAGCGGCGCGCCCAAGGCTTCCAGCGCGCGCGTGGCAAACAGGTAGCTGGCGAAGTCACTCTTGGAGACCGCCGCCGCCCGGCCATAGATGCGGCCATCGACCACCTCGCCGCCATACGGGTCATGGGTCCAGCCTTCCCCCGGCGGCACCACGTCACCATGGGCGTTCAAGGCCAGGGTCGGACCGCCCTCGGCATAGGGGCGCCGCACGATCAGGTTGGTGATGCTCTGCATCCCATACTCACGCACCTGCTCGGCCGGCACCGGATGCTTCTCGGCATTCCAGCCCCAGGACTGCACCAGCTCGGCCACGGCATCGGCGTGCGGGGCATTGTTGCCCGGGGGCGTATCGGTGGGGATGCGGATCAACTGCTGCAGAACATCGACCTCTTCCTCGAAATGCTCATCGATCCACGCGCACAGGCGCTCCGAGAACTGCTGTTTGGACATGCTAGGGACTCCGTGATCAAAAGGCACCGGCCACGCCGGCGCAAACCGCCATCATAGCGCAGCCGCTCGCCACCTGGCCGCTGCCTGCGCGCCGAGGCGTTCCCCGCTATCATGGTGCGGCTGCCCTGCCGGGTGGCGCAGTTTCCTTCACATTCACCACAACACGCGGCGGCCTGCTCATCTCTGTATCAGGCCAGCACGCCTTGCTACGCCAGAACCCGACCCATCCATGTCCTCGCAGCCCTCTTCCTCCGACGCTCCCGCCCCCCAACCCCACATTGTCATTGCCGGCGAAGGCCTGCCGCCCGAACGACGCGGTCGCGCCATCCTGGCGCTGGGCATCGCGGTGGGCCTGGCCACGCTCGACACCGCCATCGCCAACACCGCCCTGCCGGCCATGGCTCTGGACCTCAAGACCACGCCAGCGGCTTCGGTATGGATCGTCACCGCTTACCAGCTGGCGATGATGGTCGCCCTGCTGCCCTTGGCGGCATTGGGCGAAATCGTCGGCTATCGCCGCATCTATATCTGGGGACTGGTGCTCTTCACGGCGGCCTCGCTGCTGTGCGCGGTGGCCTGGTCACTGCCCACGCTGGTCATCGCACGCTTCCTGCAAGGACTGGGCGGGGCCGGCATCATGAGCGTCAACACCGCGCTGATCCGCTTCATCTACCCGACCCGCTCACTGGGCCGCGGCGTGGGCTTGAATACCCTGATCGTGGCCATCGCCTTCACCGTCGGTCCCTCGGTGGCCTCCGGCATCCTGGCCATCGCGCCCTGGCCCTGGCTGTTCGCGGTCAATGTACCGCTGGGCGTGGCCGCCGTGATCCTGGCCCTGCCCTCCTTGCCGCACACCAAACTGTCCAGCCACGCCTTCGACCTGCGCAGCGCGGTCCTCAATGCCGCCGCCTTCGGCCTGTTGATCCTGGCCATCGGCGAAGGCGCGCACCAGGCAGAACTCAAGGTGGTGGGACTGGAATTGGCCGCCGCCATCGTCTGCGGCCTGTTGCTGCTCAAGCGTGAACTGTCGCATCCGGCACCGATGCTGCCGGTGGACCTGTTCCGCCATCCCATGTTCACGCTCTCGGCCATTACCGCTGTATGTTCCTTTGCAGCACAAGGCCTGGCCTTCGTCTCGCTGCCCTTCTTCTTCCATCATGACCTCGGTCGCAGCCAGGTCGAGATCGGCCTGCTGATGACTCCCTGGCCGGTGGCCGTGGCCATCATGGCGCCGATCGCCGGACGCCTGTCGGATCACTATCCGGTCGGCATCCTGGGTGGCGTCGGGCTGGCCATCCTGTGTGCCGGCCTGCTGTGGATGACCTTCATGCCGGCCGCCCCCAGCGTGTGGGAAATCAGTTGGCGAATGCTGCTCTGTGGCATGGGCTTCGGCTTCTTCCAGTCGCCCAATCTCAAGGCGCTCATGACCAGTGCGCCACCCCATCGCAGCGGTGGCGCCTCCGGCATCGTGGCCACCGCGCGCCTGCTGGGACAAAGCGTAGGTGCCGCCCTGGTGGCCTTGTGCTTCAATCTCTCAGAGACGCATGGATCGCGTCTGGCCCTGGGATTTGGTGCTGCATTTGCCGGGGTGGCGTGCATCGCCAGCTTCCTGCGTTTGCTGACCAGAAATCCTTATGCCCCGCCGCTGAAAAAATAAGTTTTCCTCACCATTGCTCACAGCCATCGCCGCACAAATTCTCAGGCGGTGGCTGCCTGCCCCCGCGATTTGTCAGCATTTCTCAGACAAATGCACCAAACATTTTCCCCTCATAAATATTAAGGAAAACATTCGTAAATTTCCTTTCCAATCAGGCCTCATTAGGCCTAAAGGAAAACGCATTCTGTTACGATAAAAAAGAGTCGGCCAGCTCATCAATGGCAGGCTCTCTGAAGTCAGAGACAACAATACGGGCGTCTATTTCATCAAGGAAATCGAACCGCTTTCAAGAAGTAAAGCAACCAGCGACAGGCAAGACCTGAATTCGATATGTTGAAATCCATCGCCTTAGAACAATTACGTTTGGGCATGTATGTCCATTCCATCCCCGGCGGATGGATCAAGCATCCTTTTTGGCGCAAGTCCTTCAAGATCGAAACCCTGGAAGACTTGCAGACCCTGCGGGACTGTCCCGTGGAAGAAGTCACCATCGACACTGCCAAGGGGCGTGATATCGCCCCCGAAAATCTGCCGGAGGATGACGAAGAACCCGAGACCGGACTCAGCCTGGACCACCACGGCGCGCCCACCACGGTCGCAGTGCACAAGCCGGTTACGCGCACCGAAACCACCATCGAACGCGAACGCGCGGCGCGCATCATTTCCGCCTCCAAGTCCACCGTGCTCAACATGTTTTCCGAAGCGCGCATGGGCAAGGCGGTCGACGTCAAGGATGCTGCCGAACTGGTCACCGAAATCACCTCTTCAGTCGCGCGCAATGCCGATGCGCTCATCAGCCTGGCGCGCCTGAAGACCACCGACGACTACACCTATATGCACTCGGTGGCAGTGTGCGCGATGATGATCTCGCTGGCCAACCAGTTGGGCATGACGCCCGAACAGACCAAGCAGGCCGGCATGGCCGGGCTGCTGCATGACGTGGGTAAGATGGCCGTGCCGCTGGAAATCCTCAACAAACCTGCCAAGCTGACCGAGGAAGAATTCGCCTCGGTGCGCGCCCACACCGTACACGGCCACGGCATCCTGCAGCAGATCGAAGGCATCGGCGAAGCCGCGCTGGACGTGTCGCTGCACCATCACGAAAAAATCGATGGCAGCGGCTACCCCTTCAATCTCAAGGCCGATGCCATCTCGGTCATGGCCAAGATGGGCGCGGTCTGCGACGTCTACGACGCCATCACCTCCAACCGTCCCTACAAGGCCGGTTGGGATCCGGCCCGCTCGATTCGCCACATGGCCGCCAGCGCCGGACATTTCGATCCGGTCACCATGGAAGCCTTCGTCAAGGCCATCGGCATCTACCCGACCGGCTCCTGCGTGATCCTGCAATCGGGCCGCCTCGGTGTGGTGGTGGATCAGCGCCCGGACCATCTGCTCACGCCCCGCATCAAGCTGTTCTACTCCACCACCAACCGTATGCCCCTCAAGCCGGAGATCATCGACCTGACCCACGCCAGCGACCGCATCGTGGCCTATGCCGATCCGGCCAAATGGGGCATCCGCAGCCTGCCCAGCATCGACCTGCTCTGATTGCTCCGATCATTCCGAAGGCATAAAAAAACGGCGCCATCTGGGCGCCGCCTTCATCTGCACCGGCCGCAATACCGGTCTGGGAAGAATACTTCAGTCCCGCTGAGCAAAGGCTGCCGTCGAGGCCAGCTCATTCAACAATGCCACGGTGGAACAGCTCGAAACTTCATATGGATTGAGTTCGCCCGTGACCGAGTACTTCAGCAGCAGCGAACGGTTGATCTTGTCCAGGCGGATCTTGCCCATGGTCCACGAGGAATACAGGCGTTCGTCGATCGATTCATAGGCCAGCAGGATCACGTCCTGATGGCGCTCATCGCGCAGCAAGCGGCCATAGAGGCGGTTGACCTGATCACGCCCACCTTCGAGCACCTGCACGAAGATGGTATCGCTGTAGCACAGCACCCCGGTGATGCCCTGCAACGGGTTGCGCTGGCGCGAGGCAGCCAGGATGGCCTCGATGGTGTCGTGGGTGATGGCCTGGCGGGCACGGCTTGCATAGATCAGACGAACCAGCATGATTAACCTCGTTGACGGTGGGAAATCAGCGCCAGGAATTCGCGGCGCAGGTTGGCGTCACGCAGGAAGGAACCGCGCATGACGCTGTTGATCATCTTCGAATCCATGTCCTTCACGCCGCGCCAGTGCATACAAAAGTGGTCGGCTTCCATGACGATGGCCAGCCCGTCCGGCTGCAGTTTCTGCATCAGCAGGTCGGCCGCCTGGGAGACCGCTTCTTCCTGGATCTGCGGACGGCTCATCACCCATTCCAGCAAGCGGGCATACTTGGACAAGCCGATCAGGTTGGAATGTTCATTGGGCATCACTCCCACCCACACCTTGCCCATGATCGGGCACAGGTGGTGTGAGCAGGCGCTGCGTACCGTGATGGGGCCGACGATCATCAGCTCGTTGAGGCGTTCGATGTTGGGGAACTCGGTCACCGGCGGGGCGGCCTGGTAGCGACCCTTGAAGACTTCGTTCAAGTACATCTTGGCCACGCGCTTGGCGGTGTCCTGGGTGTTGTGGTCGCTCTCGACGTCGATCACCAGGCTCTCCAGCACGGCCGTCAGCTTGGACTGCACCTCGGCCTGCAATTGCGCCAGTTCGCCTTCCTCGATGAAGGCGGCGATATTGTCGTTGGCGTGGAAACGCACGCCGGCCGCCTTGATGCGCTGGCGGATGCGGGTCGACACCAACTGGTCGTGCACGCTGGGAGCAGCTGCCTCGGAAGCGTTCGCGGCCGGTTTGTTTTCTGTTGCCATGATGGATTGCGATCACGCCAGGCGAGACCGCGGAGTTGGGGGTGGCGTCATTATGCCCGGAAATGTGACGGCGCATCGGAGCCAAAGCCGCGTCAAGCCCGAGTCAAGGCCACCACAGCACCCCGCCTGTGATGGCCTATACATGGTCCTTGCGGTGGTTAAGAGGGGTTGATTATTGTTTGCCGCACTTTACACCGACCTAACCGCTGCTTACACGCCAAGCCAGCATCATCCCTGCACGCGCCGCCACGCGCATCTTGCCTCTCCAGCGTGGACGGCTGTATCGGCCGGGCATCCAGCCTGGCCGCCATCGGGGGATCGCCATGTCATTCCAGTATCGTCTTGCCAGCGTGGCTGCGCTGGCTGTTTTGCTCTCGGCCTGCTCCAGCCCGGCGCCGATGGTCACCGGCCCCACCAGCGTGCGTCCGGCCTACCAGGTCGCCAACGTGGAAAACAATGGCGCCATCTTCCGCGTCTCCAGCGCGCAGTTGTTCGAAGAGCCGACCACCTACAATGTCGGCGATATCATCAAGATCGATATTTCCGAATCCATCAGCAGCAGCAACAAGGCCGCCACCAACAACAGCCGCGACAGCTCACTCACGCAAAAGGGCCCGGGCTCGGATGCTCCGCTGGGCGGCTTGTTCACGCAACTCTACAACGCCAACTATACGGCCACTGGCAACAATACCTTCAAGGGTTCCGGCGACAGCAGCAACAGCAATACCATGACCGGCACCCTGATGGTGTCCATCGTCGAAGTCCTGCCCAACCGCAACCTGGTGGTGGCGGGCGAAAAGCGCATCGGCGTGAACGGCAACATCAATACGCTGCGCTTCTCGGGCGTGGTGCGCACGCGTGATATCCGCGGCGGCATCGTGGCCTCTTCCAACGTGGCCGATGCGCGCCTGGAACAGGTGGGCGGCGGCTCCATTGCCGACGCCAGCAGCGACAACAACTTCTTCCGCCGGCTGCTGACCATCTGGTAAATCTGCCCATCCAGAAACGCCAACGGCAAGCAGATCGCTTGCCGTTTTTTGTTTCCCATTTTTTTTAAGTTTTTCTGTACTGAGCTAGAGTGTCGATGGTTCAAAAACCGTTAGTCCCGCCGCCCATGCTGGCAGCCGCATTGTCGGCCACCACGGGGTTACCCGGGAATAGCGCATCGACCAGCGGCGCCAGCTTGTCACCCGCCGAGGCCCACTTGTCCTGGCCGAAGTTGCCCAACCGGTACTGCGCCGTGCCCAGCACGCGACCATCGCGACGCAGGGTCAGGGCGGCATAGGTGAGATAGGGGGAATAGGCATCAGTGAAGATCTTGGTATCCCATTTGACGTAGCCCACATAGCTCAAGGTCACCGGACACTCCAGCGACTGGGTGCCGGCATCGTAGACCCGGCTTTGCACGCCGTGCTTCTGCAGCTCGCCCTGCAAGCCGGGAACGAAGTCGCTCAAGGCCACCGATCCATTCCACTCGATGCAGACATCGTGGATGGGATCCTTGCTGTAGACGATGGGATTCTGGACCGGATTGGGCGCCATCGCGCGCATGGTGGAGGCGGTCGATCCGACCAAGCCTACGGCGTCGACCAGGGCATTGCCTGAAGTGACGACGCAGCCCGACAGCGATGACACCAGCAAGCTGGCAGTGATGATGGTGCGCATGATGCTCTCCCCGTGCGCAATCCGCCTGCTCGGCCCGCCTGGCGCGGGTGGCGCGGATCACAGGCTGCCCATCATAGCGGCGCGTATTGCCGCGCCAGAATCGTTTTACCTTCATTTACGCTGAACGTGCGCGCACTTAACAGCACCGCACCAGGCGCAAAGCGCAAGGACGCACAGTGCTGGCACAATAGCCGCCTGTGCCGTTGTTCCAAGGAGACTTCCATGACCGCTCTGACCGTTCGCACCCTGCTGGCCACGCTGGCCCTGGGTGGCGTATTGCAGGCCGCCCAGGCCGACACCCTCAAGTCCGAAAGCGAAGTGCGCGCCCTGACCGACAAGGTCATGGCCCAGGCCGGCGCCGGCCACACCGATGATGCCTACGGCCTGCTTTCGCCCTATGCCCTGGTCGATATCCGTGCCTTCGAGACCGCCCGCACCCATGCTCGTAGCTCGCGCATGGCCATCGAGGCGCTGGTGGGCAATTCGGTCGGCTACGAATTCATCCGTTCGGAAAAAGTGGGCGATTCGCTCATCAAGCTGACCTACATCGAAAAGACCGAGCGCCAGGCCATCCCCTGGATGTTCATCTTCTACAAGGCCCCCACCGGTTGGGCGGTGAGCACCTTCAGCAATGGCGCCGACGTGGATGCGCTGTTTGATCGCTGAACGATCGCTGAATAATCGCTGAAGTCAGTGCTCTGATCTCTGATATCAGATCACCCGCTGCGGCTCCAGATCGGCACTCTCGATCTCACTGGTCACGCCGGAAATGCGGTCGGCGATGATGCGCGAGGCACCGCAGGCCGTGGTCCAGCCGTTGGAACCATGGCCGGCATTGAGCCAGAGATTGGGGTAGCGGGTGGCACCGATGAGGGGCGCGCCATCCGGCGTCATCGGACGCAGGCCGGCCCAATATTCGATCCTGGTCAGGTCGGCCCCCTGTGGATAAAGATTGTTCAGCGACTTCAATGCCGTAGCGCAGTCGCGCGGGCGCACGTGCGTATCCCAACTACCGATCTCGGCGGTGCCGGCGGCGCGAATGTGCTGGCCCATGCGGGTGATGGCGACCTTGTAGTATTCATCCATGACCCCGCTGCGCGGCGCCCTCGCGGGGTCGGCCACCGGCACCGTGATGGCATAGCCCTTGACCGGATAGATGGGCAGCTCCAGCCCCAGCGGCCTGAGCATCGGCACCGAGGCGCTGGCGCAGGCCACCACGTAGGCATCGGCACGCAGCGTGCCGCTTCTGGTGCGCAAGCCGCTGACCTGGTCACCGGCCACCTCGATGGCCTGCACCTCTGTGGACAAGTGGAACTCCATCCCATGCGCCTGCAGCCAGCTTGCCAGCGCACGCGCAAACAAGGGGCAATTGCCGGTCTCATCGCGCGGCAGCAAGAGCCCACCCTTGATCTCGTGGCGCGCCGCATGAAGGCCGGGGTCGAAGGCCACGCAGCCATCGGCATCGAGCAATTCGAAGGGCACGCCGGCTTCTTGCAAGACGCTGGTGGACAAGCCTGCATTGTCCAGCCCTTCCTGGGTGCGGAACAATTGCAGGTTGCCCACGGTGGTCTGTTCATAACGGATGTCCAGGCGCTCGCGGATCTGCTTTAACTGAGTGTGGCTGTAACGCGCCAGACGCCCCATGCGCGCCTTGTTGATGGCATAGCGCTCGCTCGTGCATTGCGCCAGGAACGCCTTGAGCCACTTCCATTGATGCGCATCCAGGCGCGGCGTGAACCGCAGCGCCGCCTCGATCCCCAGCCAGCTTTGCAGCGACCACTTCAGCGACTTGGCCGGCATCCCCGGCGCCGCCCAGGGGGTGGCATAGGATGGGCAGACGTGGCCGGCATTGCCGACGCTGGTCTCGGCGGCCACCTCGGCACGACGCTCGACCACGACTACGTCATGGCCGCGTTCGCGCAGGAAATAAGCAGTGGTGACGCCGACGATGCCGGCGCCCAGCACGATGATGCGCATGGTCTGGGTTCAACTTCCCTGAAGAAAATAAATGATATAAATCTTATAAATAATTACTGATGACGACGGAACGAGTCGTATCGCTGCCAGAAGAAACATGTTCCCGGCTGTCGGGAATTGGCGAAACAGCACGCCAGCGCGAACTCATCATTCTAGCCAAAGCCAGCTCCCACAGGCATTTGCGCAGTGGGTACCATCTCCGTTCTCCATTACAATGGCCGGGTCCGCAGCGCGCCGCAACCACAGTTCCTGTGATATCGCGGCGCCTGGTGGCGGGCACCTGAAATTGCTAACCAAGGAAAAACGTAGATGTATCACTGGGACTTCGGCTCGCTCTGGCAATTCAGAAACATCATCGGCATCGGCTTCTTCTATACCCTGAGCTACACCGTAGCCTGTATCGCGCTGGGCCTGCTGGTCGGCCTGCTGGTGGGCCTGGGTCGGCTCTCTTCCCATGGCTTCATCTCCGCTCCCCTGCGCGCCTTCGTCGAAGTGTTCCGCTGTACGCCGGTGCTGGTGCAACTGGTGTGGTTCTACTATGCGCTGCCGGTGCTGCTGGATATCCAGATGTCGGCCGGCATGGCCGCCATGTTGTCGCTGGCTTTGTATGGCGGCGCCTTCTATTCCGAAATCATCCGTGGCGGCATCGTCTCCATCGACATCGGGCAGAGCGAAGCCGGTTGGGCGCTGGGCATGACGCGCTGGCAGTTGATGAAGCGCGTGATCCTGCCGCAAGCCTTCAAGCGCATGACGCCGCCGCTGGTCAACCAATCCATCATGCAGTTGAAGAATACTTCACTGCTATCGGTGCTGGCGGTACCCGACCTGCTCTACCAGGGCCAGATCATCGCCCACGAAACCTATCGCCCGCTGGAGGTCTACACCCTGGTGGCGGTGATCTACTTCGTGATCCTGCTGCCGGCCACCATCTGGGCCAAGCGCCTGGAAAACCGTCTGGCGGCCCAGCATGATTGAGCAGAGCACGATGAACCAGGAACACAACCAGACCATGATCCAGATCCGCCATCTCCAGAAGTCCTTCGGTGAGCATGTGGTGTTGAAGGACATTTCCATCGAGATCGCGCGCGGCAGCGTGGTCGCCATGATCGGGCCCTCCGGTTCGGGCAAGTCCACCCTGCTGCGTTGCCTGAACCTGTTGACCGTGCCCGACCGCGGCTCGGTGCGCATCGGCACACGCCATTTCGAGTTCAATGGCCGCAAGTCGCACTTGCCCAAGGAACGCGAACTGGCGGCCTTCCGCGCCCGCACCGGCATGGTGTTCCAGCACTTCAACCTGTTCCCGCACATGACGGCGCTGGAAAACGTGATGGAAGGCATGGTCACCGTGCTGCGCACGCCCAAGGCCGAGGCGCGCGCCCAGGCCATGGCGCTGTTGCAGAAGGTAGGGCTGGTCGAGCGTGCCGACATGTATCCGCAAAAGCTATCCGGTGGCCAGAAGCAGCGCATCGCCATTGCCCGGGCGCTGGCCATGCAACCGGACGTGATGCTGTTCGATGAAGCCACCTCGGCGCTGGACCCGGAACTGGTCGGTGAAGTGCTCAACGTGATCCGTGGATTGGCCACCGATGGCATGACCATGATCCTGGTCACCCATGAAATCGCCTTCGCCCGCGAAGTGGCGGACCAGGTGGTGTTCATGCGCGATGGCGTGGTGGTCGAAGCCGGACCGCCGTCGCAGGTGATCGACCATCCGCGGGAAGCGGCAACCCAGGCTTTCCTGTCCCGCTTCAATGCCTGATGAGCGGTGAGCTGACACGAGCTCACCCGTCATTGAAAAAAATGGCGCGCAGACTTCCTGCGCGCCATTGCCGCTTCAAGGCTGCATCGTCACTGCAGGTGATGCACCTGCTGCAAGCCATAGACCGGCGTGGCAATGCCCTCCATGCGCGCCTTCAATTGCAGCGCCAGGTACAGCGAATAATGTCGCGACTGGTGCAGGTTGCCGCCATGGAACCATAGCGCCTGCTGCTGCGTGGGCTTCCACATGTTGCGCTGCTCGCCTTCCCACGGGCCCGGATCCTTGGTGGTGGCCGATCCCAGCCCCCAGCACTTGCCCACCTTGTCGGCCACCTCGCGTGAGATCAGGTCGGCGGCCCAGCCATTCATCGAGCCATAGCCGGTGGCATAGACGATGACGTCGGCCGGCAATTCGCTGCCATCGGAGAGCAAGATGGAACGGGCGCGGATTTCCTTCACATCGACTCCGCTCTTCAAGTGGATCTTGCCTTGCGCGATCAATTCCGAGGCGCCCACATCGATGTAATAGCCCGAGCCGCGCCGCAGGTATTTCATGAACAGACCCGAATCATCGTCACCGAAGTCGAGCATGAAACCGGCCTCTTCCAGGCGTCGATAGAAGTCCGCATCGCGCTCGCGGATCTTGTCGAAGATCTGCTTTTGCATCACCGGCAAGACCTTGTAGGGAATCGAGGCGAACAGCAGGTCGGCCTTGGCGGTGGTGAGGCCGCTGGCCACGGCGCGCTCGGAATAGAGATCGCCCAGCGCCAGATCCATGAGGGAATCGGACTTGACGATGTGGGTGGAGGAACGCTGCAGCATGGTCACGTCCACGCCGTTTTCCCACAGCGCGGCGCAGATGTCGTGGGCCGAATTGTTGGAGCCGACCACCACCACCTGCTTGCCACGATAGCCGTCCGGCCCTGGATGGCGCGACGAGTGATGCTGCTCGCCCTGGAAGTTTTCCGCACCGGGAAAGCGCGGCACATTGGGCTTGCCGGACATGCCGGTGGCCAGCACCAACTGCGTCGGTTGCAGCACCACCTGCTTGCCTTCGCGCTCCACCACCACTGTCCAACGCTGGCTGGCCTCATCGAAGCTGGTCGACTTGCAGACCGTGGAACCCCAGTAGTTCAGCTCCATCACCTTGGCATACATCTCCAGCCAGTCGCCGATCTTGTCCTTGGGCGCGAACACCGGCCAGTTCTCCGGGAAGGGGATGTAGGGCAGATGGTCGTACCACACCGGGTCATGCAGGCACAGCGACTTGTAGCGCTTGCGCCAGCTATCGCCGGCACGCTCGTTACGCTCGATGATGATGGTGGGCACCCCCAACTGACGCAGCCGCGCACCCAGCGCAATGCCGCCCTGGCCGCCGCCGATGATGAGGCAGTACGGCTGCCGGGTGTAGCCCAGCTCACGGGCCTCGGCTTCACGTTCTTCCTTCCAGGTACGACGATCGGTGTGCACGCCGTGCAGGGCGCCGCGCGGGCGGTGTTCACCCTTGGGCTCTTCGTGGCCCTTCAGTTCGGCGGCGGTGGTGAGCAGCGTCCAGATCTTGCCGTCGCGCAGGCGGATATAGCCCTTGCCGCGCGCCACGCCCGTCTCCAGCAGCAGCCAGCCCTGGGTGAGGCCATCGGCCTGGGTCGGCGTCTCGTCGGGATCCAGGCGCAACTGGATATCGCGCATCTGGGGCAATTGCGATTGCAGCATGGCGCTGATCTGGGCGCGGCCTTCCAGGGTCTTGATGTTCCAGGTGAAGGCAATCAGGTCGCGCCAATAAGCTTGCTCCTCGAACAGGGCCGCGGCCTTGTTCGGGTTGCCTTCGCGCAGTGCGGCTTGCAGGGCTTCCAGCGTGTGCGCGATCTGCTGGCTGGGGTTTTCTTCGGGCATGACAAGTCTCCTCTATCTCGACAATAGATATGGTGGGTGGAACGGGGATGACGGCTCTATGACCGTCTGCGGGTAAGACCTGGGCCGCTAACGTCGATGCGGCGGCAGGATGCGGTAGCGCGCCATGCGCCGGTACAGCGTGGCGCGTGACATGCCCAGCAATTGGGCGGCGTGCTGGGCACGCCATTTGCATTCGGTCAGCGCGGCCACGATCTGGTCGCGCTCCTGGCGGGCGCTGGCATCGATGGCCGAGGCATTCTCCGCCGGGGCCGACGTCGCCACCGGCACAGCTCGCGCCGGTCGCACGGCGCGCGGCACCGGCGCCCGCACGCGGCCATACAGCGTGGCACCGCCATGCAGCCGCAACAGATGCAGACCTTGCAGGGCGCGGCGGTCGAGCAGGCGTTCGAAGTGCAGGTCGAACACCTCGCCCAAGGGACGCGGCAAGCAACGCAAGCCATCGATGCATTCCCGTGCACGACGATTGGCGGCGATGATATTGCCCAGCGCATCGAAGGCAATCAGGATTTCCGGTTGGGCCTCCACATAGTGGCGGCTGCGATGCACCAGCAACACCCAGGCGCAGGCCATGGCGTTGAGGAAGTAGCCATCCTCGATCAGGGTCGCGCTTTGCTGCACGATGCGATTGACCAGGTTCTGGCTGTCGCGCTCATCGGGCGAACGGATCGCCGAGGCATCGAGCACACCGATCAGTTCGCCCGCAGGCGAAAAGATGGGCGCGGCGCTGCAAGTGAGCGTGGTGAAGGCCGCACGAAAATGGTCGCTCTTGTGGACCGTGATGGGCAAGGCATCCTGCAATACCGCAGCCACGCCACAGGTGCCCTCTTCGCTCTCGGACCAGCACGAACCGAGATAGAGGCCGGCGCGCTTGAAATCCTGGCGGCGCTCGCGGTCCACGCGGTAATCGATGGTGGTGCCGCCGGCATTGGTCAACATCACGCAATAGTCGGCCTCGCGCACGGTCTGGTGCAGCATCGACAGACATTGACCGGAGGCGCGCAGGAAATCTTCCTCGCCCTGCTGCACCTCGCGCAATTGGCCCGAGCTCAACACGCGTGGCCCGCTCATGTCGGCCGGATCAAGATGATGCTGGTCCAGCGAGCGCAGGTAGGATGAGCTCAAGCGTTGCAGGTAGGGGCTGCTTGCGCCGCCGGGCTTGCCTTCCAGCAAGCGGCGCACGCGTTCGAGATGACTGACTTTCGCAACGTAGGGCATGATGGCTCCTGACAATACGTAACCGCCGTTACCACCGTCACCGAAGATGAGGCAGGTTCAGACGATGTGAGGCGAGATGCAGCAGGGTGACGCGATGGGTGACGTTGTAGCACAGCGCGCGCAGGGAGTTGTCCTGCGGCGCAGCATGGCGGGGTG
>NZ_BADI01000438.1:18915-22329 GCF_000333555.1 Herbaspirillum sp. B65
CNNTNCNCNCTNTTNCTTCNNNTCCTTCTTGTTNTNNCCTCCTGCTTTCTCCNTNTTCTGCGCCGGCACTTCCTCCGGCTTCACCCCGGAGAGCTTTTGCAGGTTGCCCAGCACGGTCGGCTTGATCTTGCCGGCGGCGCGCTCGGCGGCGATCCACTTGTTGACGGCCTCGGCCCAGGCCTTGTCGTCTTCCTTGGGCAAGCCGATATTGGTGGAGGTGGCCTCCAGCGGCTGCGGTACGGTCATCTTGCCCAGTGCCGGATTCTTCTTGAGGATGTTCAGCGCCAGCAACCACACCAGCACCTGCGCATCGACCCGGCCGGTCTGCAGCGCCAGGGTGGCGTCATCGGCCTTTTCCAGGCGCACGATGGTGGCATGGGGACAGACACGGCTGACCAACTGGTCGTGCGAGGAACCGATGTCCACGCCGATCTTCACCTCCGGCTTGTCGAGGTCGGCCCAGGTCTTGAATTCCTTCTTGGAGACGATGGTGAAGGCATTGAGGAACAGCGGCTCGGAAAAATTGATCACCTCGCGCCGCGCCGGGGTCGGGTTCATGCCGAAGAACAGGTCAATCTTGTGCGTCTGCAGGTCCAGTACCGAATTGCCCCAGGTGGTCTCGGTGATGTCCAGCTTGACGTTGAGGCTGGCCGCCAGGCTCCTGGCGAAATCGATCATGAAGCCGCCCCATTCACCGCTGGCCAGATCCTTGTTGTAGTACGGCGCAGCCCCACGCACCGCACCGATGCGCAGGGTCTTGGTGCGCTGCACGCGGGCCAAGGTGGGCTCGGCGGCACCGCTCGCAGTGGCGGCCTGGGCGAAGACCTTGGGCATGGCGGTGGCGGCGGCAAGTCCGGCCACGCCGGTGATGAAACTGCGACGATTGCTCATTCTGGATTCTCCCTGTTTTGGCGGTGGTCTGCGCCCGGTCATGGCCGGACGGCTTGGTCGATTGTAGCCCAGCAGCAAGCCGGTCGCCTGACATGGCTGAACGAAAATTGACAGCCTGCGCCCTGATGCGAGCGCCATTGAAGATTTTTTTACAGCCGCGTCCTCCGGGTAAAACCGGGTAAGCCCGCCCCACCAGAGCCGGCTGCACGGGTAGGCTTGCCTTGCCACGTCGATGCCACAGAGCAATTCTGATGACGCCACACGGGCAGCGGCGTAACGAGGACAACAGGGGAATCTCATGCGCAATGAACATCATCGACACCGCCGCCGTGCGGGTAGCCTGTCGTGGCCTGCCTGGGTGCTGCGGCACTGGGCGGCTGTGCCAACTTCAGCGAAGTCAGCGCCGAACACGACGACCTCTACATGGTCTCGGCCACCGGCGTGAGCTATACCATGTCCATTGCCGCCCTGACCTCGGCCGCCCGCGAAAAGGCCGGCGCCTTCTGCGGCAAACAGCAGATGCAGGCCGATCTGCGCCAACTCATTCGCGGCTGGCGGCCGATGCAGGTGGAGCTGTATTTCCGTTGCAAGCCCATGGGGCTAAGCTTGCAGGCGTTGCTCTAGCGTGGGAAATCCCGCTCGCGCAGCGGCAGACCAACGGCATCGAAACCATCGGCCAGGCGCAGCGCCGCCACGCCCAGCGAAGTGACGGCATCGGCGGCATCGAACAGGGCTTCCTGCAGATCGCCATCGACCGCCTGGATCGAGCGCGCCAGTTCACCTTGCGTGCCGCGCAAGACGATGTGCAGGCGGCTGCCCTGTGCATCGTCGCCATCCTCGACGATGGCCAGGATGGCCGTGGCCTGGGCCGCCGTGGCGCCGGCCTGCGCCAGTCCTGCTTCCAGTTCGGAGAGCGTCTGCAAGGTGCGGTACTCGCCATTGCCGGTGTGCTTGGCGCCATGGAACAGGTCCTGGTAGAGGAAGTGCAACTGACACTGCGCCGCCTCGCCGGAACGGCCCGTGAGGCATTGCTGCATCAGCGGCGTGACCTGCGCGCTCCACTGGCGGAAGCGCTCGGCGCGCGCTTCGAAGTAGGCGTCGGCAGCCTCCTCCTGCGGCGGAATGGCATAGAAGGGATCGTCCACGTCCTTCAATGCAAAGCCCAGCAGGAAGCGTAACTCCAGTGCCTCATCGTCGGCAGCAAAGCTGCTGGCCGGCCAGCCGCGCATACTGCGTTCGATGGCCGGCACGCTCAGGATCTTCTTGTCGGTCAGCGAAGCGAAGGCATCGCGATTCATGGCCTCGACTTCGCTGAAGCTCAGGGCATTGATCTCTTCCGGATGATAGAGATGGTGCACCAGCACCACGCGCGCCTGGGGGCTTTCCAGCCCGCCCTCCTGCAGGCTGGCGCGCAAGGCATCGAAGGCATCGCCATCGGCTAACGCCTGTTCTTCGCGCAAGCCGCCGCGGGTGCGCGCCAGCAGCGGGATCAGGAAGGCGTTGATTTCGAGCTCCTTGTCGCCCCGCCGCAGCACGATGATGTCAGCGCCCTCTTCCACTACTTCGCGCAGGAAGGCGTGGCCGCGCTGATCGTCATAGCGTAGCTGTTCCAGGGCCTCATACAGGGTGTCATCGTCGCGCTCGCGCAGGGTATTGCGCACCATGCGCTCCAGCTCATCCTGGCCGATGCGGCGACCGCTGCGGTCCGGCGCACTGGCGGCCACCGCACTGGCCAGCGCCACCATCTGCTGCACCCGCAGTTCATCTTCGTCCAGGCCCTGCGACGCGGCGTGCGCCTGATGCTGGCGGCGACGTGCCGCCTCGGTGGAGACGTGGGTACGCGGCTTGTCGCGCGCCGGCCCCTGCTTGGGCTGGCCTGCGGGCTTGGCATTGGCCTGCTGTTTTGCTTGCGGTTTGGCTTGTGGTTTGCCCTGCGGGCGTTTGGCTTGGTTCATCTCTTCCTCGCTCAGTTCAGCGGTCAGTTGTCGGTCGCTGCGCGACCGGGCAGCGTGGCCAGGAACATCCCGGCCAGCGCCACGGCAAAGGCGCCGGCCTGCAATGCCGAGAGGCGTTCTCCCAGCGCCAGCACCCCGACCACGGCGGCCGACACCGGCAGCATCACGGTAAAGACGCCGGCACGCGCAGCCGGCACCACTTTCAATCCGGTCATCCACAACCACACGGTCCACACACTGGCCGCCAATCCATAGAACACCAGCAGCAACCAGATGTTGAGCGGCACGGTGGAAAAATCGAATTTGAGTGCGGTGTAGAGTCCCATGGGCGTCATCAGCAACAGCCCCCACAGGTTGATGACCGCACTGATGCGCTTGGGTGTGAGCACGGCGGTGAGCTTCTTGCCGATGACCGCATAGGCGGCCTCGCACAGCACGGCACAGAACACCAGCACATTGCCCAGCCAGGCGTATTGCGCAGGCGCAGCGCCGCTGCTGCCGGCTGCGCCATGCGTATCCTTGGCCAGCGACAGCAGGCCAATGCCGATCGCCCCGCAGGCCACCGTCC
>NZ_BADI01000437.1:0-1156 GCF_000333555.1 Herbaspirillum sp. B65
AGCAAAGCTTCGTGCAATACATCGATAGTCTGCCCGTTACTGACGACAGCAATAGAGCAATCAAGATGAGATACGTAGTGCACAGCCAGACATGCAACCGGTTGATCGTCTCATGGTTGTTTGTCAGTGACTCACAGACCCACATCCGCACTTACGTCTCCAGGTTTCTGGGCATTTTGCCATTGGTGGGCGTGTTGGTGTCGCTGATGATGCTGGCGATCATCCGTCGCATTACCGGCAGCCTCGGTGGCGAACCCGCTTATGCGGTGGATATCGCCACCCGCATTGCCAATGGCGACCTGACCGTGCGGGTGCAGACGCGTGCCGGCGATACTCGCAGCCTGCTTTATGAAATGGCCACCATGCGCGAGCGCCTGGCCGGCGTCATCAAGGGTATCCGCCAGGGGACCGAGGCCATCGATATCGGCGCCCACGAGATCGCCGCCGGCAACCTCGACCTG
This sequence comes from Herbaspirillum sp. B65, assembly GCF_000333555.1. Classification (NCBI taxonomy): domain Bacteria; kingdom Pseudomonadati; phylum Pseudomonadota; class Betaproteobacteria; order Burkholderiales; family Oxalobacteraceae; genus Herbaspirillum; species Herbaspirillum sp. B65. Next base: position 462 of record NZ_BADI01000437.1, read on the forward strand.
TCTTCGCGTACTGAAGAGCAGGCTGGTTCGCTGGCCACGACGGCCTCCAACATGGATGCGCTCACCGCCACCGTCAAGCAGAATGCCGACAACGCCCGTCAGGCTGGCCAACTGGCCAACAGTGCCTCGGAAATCGCCCGGCGCGGCGGCGATGTGGTGGGGCAGGTGGTGCAGACCATGGAAGGTATTACGGAAAGCTCGCGCAAGATATCGGACATCATTGGCGTGATCGACGGCATCGCCTTCCAGACCAATATCCTGGCGCTCAATGCGGCGGTGGAAGCCGCCCGCGCCGGTGAGCAAGGGCGCGGCTTTGCCGTGGTGGCCTCGGAAGTGCGCTCGCTGGCCCAGCGCAGCGCCCAGGCGGCCAAGGAAATCAAGGCCTTGATCGAGGATTCGGTACAGCGTGTGGGCAGCGGTTCGGACCAGGTGGCGCGCGCCGGTGAAACCATGGGCGAGGTGGTCTCGGCGGTGCATCGCCTGACCGACATCGTCAGTGAAATCTCGGCCGCATCCGAAGAGCAGCGGCGCGGCATCGAACAGGTCAACCTGGCCGTCGGCGAAATGGACCAGGTGACCCAGCAGAATGCAGCGCTGGTGGAAGAAGCGGCCGCAGCGGCGGGTTCGCTGGAGGAGCAGGCGCAGCGCCTGAAGGCGGCNGTGGGCGACCTTCCAGGTGGAGGGTGAGCAAGCCA
>NZ_BADI01000436.1:0-332 GCF_000333555.1 Herbaspirillum sp. B65
GTGCCGTTACGTTGCAGGCAGCGAACATGGAAGACCTCGCTGCCCGCCTCGTCGATCATATCGATCATGTCCTGCACGGTGCAGGCGCGATCCTTGTTGAACAGGCGCCGGCTGGCGCGACGGTAAAAGCTGTCGGGGCCGTCGAACTGCGTGTCTCCCCGGTTTTGCCACCTCGTGGCGCTTTTTAGATACCCGCTCTGCTGGCGGCCCTTTGTCCCCCTTGAAAGCGGGGGAGTCCCCGTGCGACCAGATATCTGAATGTTATCAATTCGACCACACACCCCTGTGTTGTCATTAAAACAAACAAATCCTGATATCGCAACCTCGATTGT
>NZ_BADI01000435.1:0-7184 GCF_000333555.1 Herbaspirillum sp. B65
GAGGCGCCGAGCGATATGCAGCCTCAGCCGAAAGCGGATGTGCAGCCGAGCGTCGAGCACCCCATTGAGCGCTACCGCCGGTTGGACTCGTGGTTGGGTTTCCTGATCGCTGTCTTCCTGCTCTTGGCGGTATTGCCGACCATTCTTAGACAGTGCGCCAGTACGAATGAGCCTGCCATCCGCGAGCAGCGACCCAAGATGGATCGGCTCTCCATGCGCCTTTTGAATCATGGCTGTACTCAGCTCTTCGACTGCCGGCTGTTGAGCACTGGCCAAAGGCGCTAAAACAGTATTCTTATTGGAAACAGGCTTAGGGATTTCTATCGGCAGCGCATTTACATAAAACGCAATATAGGAATTTTCGACTTCAACGAAGTTGTTAGCCGCATTGCAGTTACCATCAGCAGGTCGGGGAGCAAACTTCAATTCAAATGCGGGGCTGAGTTCCGCTTTGAAGCAATAGTTATTGGCTTTGCTAATGTTGACACTACCTGGAAGTGACTCATCTTCCACCGCATCTATGATGGCCTTTGTTCCAGTTCTTTCATCATCATTTGCACAGTTGGCCGAATTAATGGTCATCGTAATTTTATGAGTTGCGGCCTCACCTTCAGAAGCAGCCTGATCGACCAGTGGAGAAAAAATATTATTAACGTATGTAGTTGCGACACCATAAGCTGTTGTGAAAGGATTGATTGGGAGAGCTAAATCTTTGGTTGCATTAACTGCACCAAGCAATACTTTCGCACTAACACTCTTACCTTGCGTGCGAACGACCCCTACTGACAGATCTATTACTGTAAATGTATTTTCGCCGTTCTTGAGCGAGAACTTGCTCAGTAGATTCTGCTCAATAGGCACTGATATCTGCCCCTTTCGGAATTGAGAAACCGGCGCTTTTACTATTTTTGCAAATGACGCGCTCCTGCCATCATCACCAGTAGCACCGCTGACAGTTGTCGTCAGCGTGACTCCGATTTCCTGATCCTCTACAAATCCGAAGTATTTTGATTTTTTTGAAAAAATCATACGCCGAAGATTCACGGTCAGCTTATCTGTTGAATCGATACATCGTCCGTTTCCGGCACCATCATTCAATCGAACAATGATTGACCCCTCACTAGCAAAAGAGACTTGGGGGAATAGGAAAAATGCAAAAAAAAGAAATATCAAAAAGTCGCGTGATGACATATTTTTCCTCTTTTAAAATCATTCTTTCTGCCAACATTCCCACTTGGGATGGATACCTGCGACGCTGCTATCGATCGGACTTCACCTTGATGAATAAACCTGGATAAAAAGCATTCGACGATCTTGGCAATACCGACGATCAAAACTACCTGAGGAGTTCATAGCTGCACAATAAATCGTCCATTCGCAATGTGTATCAGCGCTCCCATCAATACGAATCCTTGTATCCTAAGGATTATCTGAGAATTTCACCTCATCCAAATTGATGAGAGCGTCCGAAGAAACTAGCCGTTGCCGATAGCCAATTTCCATCGACTTAGTTGGATGCAGGTAAGAGTCTGGGGAGAGACTTATTACTAAGTTTTCTGGCATATTTCCTGCTCTATCAATCCGTGGACGTTTGCTTTTTTGTGAGCATGGCCAGTTCAGAGAAAACAACAAAACATAGGGGAATCTTGTGGACCTTCCGCTCCAGGAACTCACGCGATTTAGCGAGCTTGTCGATCTGATCTATGAAGGCGCCACTGCACCCGGAGACTGGAGCAGAAGGATACTCCCCGCCGTTGCGCACTATTTGGATGCACCCAGCTGCATCCTGTATTCCACCCACCATACGCCGCAGGATGGCGGTTACTTCTTTCTGCATGGCATCGATCAGGAGCACGTGGATCAATACATCCAGAAATACTATGACGTCGATGTCTGGAAGATGGCGATGCAAGAGCGCAATCTATATTCCACCGGCAATGTCCTGATCGGAGATGAACTGGTGGAGCGCAGCCGGTTGCTCGAATCTGATTTCTATAAGCAATGCCTCTCGCGCAATCAGAATATGGCGCAGGTATTGGCCGGCATTGTGTTCGGCAAAGAGTCGTCAACCTCGCTGCCCACGGTCTGCTCGTTCTTTCGAGGGATGCATCATCCGGACTTCGACCAGATCGCCCGCACGCGACTAGGCCTGCTGCTGCCGCATCTATCGCGCGCGCTGGGTGTCATGCAGCGTCTGCGGTGCAGCGAACTCACCCTGGCCACCAGCCTGGAAGCGCTTGACCGGCTGCCCTCCGCGGTGCTTCTGCTGGACCATCAGGGGCGGGTCGGCTTTGCCAACGGAGCGGCCAAGAACATGCTGACGCTGGGCGATGGCCTGTACCTGCGCCGCTTGAATCGCACAGCGGAAACCTACGAGCTCGTGGGAGAGACATCGGCAGTGAATAAAGCGATCAAGATCGCCATCGACTTCACCTTGAATGCTTCCCCATTGGAGATTCGCCACTTCTCGAAATCCCTGGCGGTACCGCATCTGTCTTCCACGGAAAACTATGTCCTGCAGTTTTCTGCACTGGGGATGCACAACGAGTTCGGCGGCGAGGACAGCATGTTTGCTGCGATCATTTTCATTTCAGATGGAGCCGCGCGTGTGCGCATCGATCTGGACACCTTGCAGGCGGTCTATGGCATGACGCCCATGGAGGCACGCGTAGCCGCGTCCCTGGTGGAACACGAATCGGCGAAAGAGGTGGCCGATTTCCTCGGCATCAGCGCCAATACGGTGCGTACCCATATCCAGAATATCTACGCCAAACTGAGCGTGGATACGCGTACCAGGTTCGTTAAAGTGATGCTTGGGACGGCCAATGGCCGGTCCTGAATGAATCAAGCGTTTGCCGATTTGATTTCACAGCGCTAGAACTCATTTCATCAATAGTCGTCGAGAGGATCATCCATAGTGACGTGAGTACTATAAGTTTGTGCACCAATCAGATATCTTTCTTATTTTTTATCGCATTAGGTTGATTCTGCTCTTTCAAATCTCGATTGGGTTTATAGACTAACAAAAATTCGCTAAGCGTCATCACCACAGCCTTGTCGTCCACCAACCCCATGACGTTTGAAAACTCGCCCTGACCAGGATCTACTCCTGCCCAACCCCCAAAATAACCTCGGGCGGTAGCCACACGTTCAACATAGTCAGAGAACTGCTTGTACGACCGCCCCAAATTACTAAAATCACGGGCGTCCAAACAACTATCCAAACGAGAATTGTTTTCCTCCCAAGTTCCCCAATAGGGGAGAAGTTTTAGATCGGAAAATTTTTCACCGTGGGAAAAAATGAAGCAGTGCGGCTCCCATAGATCCATTGTCGTCTGAGTTATCAGACCATAGTCATTAACCAAATTCGTGTGCTCCCTTTGAGCACTGAAAAGCACATCGACGCGAGAAGCGACACCCTCGTTATTTTCTGGGTTAAGCTTTTCTTCAAACGCTATGTATTTTCCGTAACTTCCCGTTTCGCGAGTTTTTTTGAATATGTCATTAAATGCTTTTTTTCCCTGACCAGATTTCTTCCTCAATATTGCCTCGGCGCGCTTCAGATCCAGACTTGGATATTTTTCCGTCTCGGACTTGAGGTCTTTATGCTGATGCTTGAACTCGATTAGTATCCACTTGAAGTCCATTGAAAGAAGCGCATCAGAAAGCTCATGATTTCCATCGAGAGGGGCAGCGAAATCTACTTCAGGTAGATGATCTCTAACAAACACCCATTCAACAGTTTTTTCCCAAGAGATTTTTTTGTCTTCCATTCCTAATTTCCAAAAACCTGAGTCATCAACTCTGATTGTTACAGCCTTCCGGGCCGAAAATATCTACAAGGTTTTTCTGATACTGCGTCATCCAAGAATGCGCCGTCATTTATCCTCTGCGTCGTCATCGTCATCCAGCTCCAATTCCAAGCCGACACGCTCATCGTAACAACCTACGCCCAGCGCCTTGACTGCGGCCGTCCCCCATTGAAGACTGGCATACTCCTTGATGTCAGCAGCGCGCTTGCGGCAGTTATTTTCACCCCAGTGCTGTCCGCTGGAGGCCATACGATTTCCAATGTACTTACTATCGCTGAGCAATGCGTTGAACGAAACTCGAACCGCTCCCTGAAGCTTGGGCAGCTTCTCATCGAAATTTGCGTTTTTCCAGCTACGATTCTCGGATACCGGCAGGACCGTCAGGTTGCCCAGATGGTGGAGATACGGCGCCATGCTCGCAGCATATTTTCTCCCCGTGGGCGTTGACTTATCCGCGCTATTGACAGGATAGATGTGCTCAATGTCCCAGGTTCCAAACTGCCCTGGTTCATCAGAGAACCAAGCTTCATGATCCAATGGATTCATATCGCTCTTGGTCTGTTCGGCCCACTTATCTGACTTTGGCAGATATCGCCCATAGTTCCAGAAAATATAATGGATCAAACGCGCGTAGGATCTGTAGAAGCTCGGCGAGTCCAGAGAATTCAACGGGAAAATGGTTGCTTCGCGTTCCTCTTTTGATAGCGTTCCCGCCCCCATTACATCTGATTCAGAGGCTTCCCAATAAGGGCAAAAAGCCCAATACATCTGGTGATTGAGTTTATCTGCGGTATCAACTTTACCGCCAACGTCATCAACATAGACTCCCTGCTTGAACTCCTTGGCCATCCTCCATTTACGAGACCGGGCGTAGTTGCTTCGTTTATCGGCCAACGCGGTTCTGAAAGCGGTAATTTCGGCCATTCGAATGACTTTGACAGCGTCGCCTTTCAGACGAATCAGTGCAGCAATCACCAAAGGCTGCAATTCAGCATCGCTAGGCACTTTCACAAAATCAAGCAGCGCGTCTCTGAGATCCGGGTGCGCTTCAGGGTTTGATATCGGATCTTCCACTTTCAGCCAAACCCCGCAGACTTGCACCAGATCATCCAGATATTCGCTGATGTACGTTGCGACCTGATTGTTCTCCAGGCGCTCACGAATTCGTTCGTCGATCTTCTCGAGAACGCGATCAGAGCTGGAAAACGGGTGGTTATCGAACAAAATCCAATGAATACGCAGTAAGCGATCACTATCGTATTCCTGATCTCTACTTACGCTTTCTGGGTCAAGAAGGCGATAAAGGTCACCGTAACGCTGAGTGATCCTTTGCACCAGTTCCTCCTGCTGCGAACCCTCACAACTGGCGGCCCACTCAATCAGTTTGTTTTTGACGAGATCAAACTGGCTCACTTCCTTCCCACGTAAATTGATACGTTCAAAAAGACTAGTGGCCCCAGCTATGGTAGGAGCGAGATAAACAATGAGCCGGCATTGGAGCAACTGTTCCGCATCCAAATTGCGGGTCTTTAATTCGGCGAAGGCATCGGCCAGCAATCTTTGGGAAAGCGTGTTCGGCTCGTCCGGTTGCCGGCCAGCAACCAGCTTCTCGAAGAATATCCGGTCATCATCCTTGATCTTGATCCAGCTCCGTACCGGGAAAACAGCATGGTCTATGACATCTCCACCTTTCCCGGCCGCCCCCAAGGCAAGCATCAAGGTAGTCAGTCTCTGCTGACCATCCACGATCTGAAGAGCACCGCTGGCATCCTGGCACGCCACGATCATTTCCAAGAATAAAGGCTGCTTTCTGTGTCTAGCATTCTCAATGTCATACACAAAATCGCTTACCTGCGCTCGTCCCCTCCCCTTTTCATTACGCCAATCGTAGGGGCGCTGAAAAGCCGGAATAACAAGTCGTTGAGAAAGCAAGTCGGCAACCGTCATAAGGGTTGCGGTATCTGGCTGAAGATTCATGTAGTTTTTTTTCTCATATATAAATTAAAGACGTCTGTCTTTCCCCGCATGAACTTTATCAGAAATTAACTATTCGTTTGCATTCTCATGCTTAGGCAATAAGCCTCTCGCCGAGATGCGCCCCATCCGCAGAGTACGTGCTAGCGGGCACCCAGCATCAGACCAACCGTCTCCCACAAAAACATTCATTCTTCAACCGTCTGGACTTGAGGAAACACACCGGACCGTTCGGAAGGTAAGATAAGCGCTGCAAGCAAGCCAAGCCCAGCCGGAGCCAGCCATCATGAGCGAACGTCGCGTCCCCCCCGTCAGTCCAATCCATGCCATCCGACCGCTATCGGAGGTGAGCGTCAAGAGGACTTACTTCCGGCAATTGAATCAATGGCGCAAGATGTCGGAAAAATATGCCAAGGAGAGGAAGGCGCGGGAGGCCAAGGAACAGGATAAATAAGCTGGAAAACGGAATTTGCCCAAGCTCAGTGAGCCGATTCGAAAGACCCTGGTTTGCCCGCGCAGTACAATCCCGCGTAGAATAGCGGCTCTCGCGGGTGTAGCTCAATGGTAGAGCAGAAGCTTCCCAAGCTTAAGACGAGGGTTCGATCCCCTTCACCCGCTCCAATTCGGCGTTCCAGCACCTTCCTCCGAAACCCGGGAACTGGCGTAAGCCACTGATTCGACTGAGGTTTTTTCATTCCCTCGGGACAGAAAGAGTCGTCACAGCGAGATGCCTCCTCGTTCAAGCAGGCTGCGCGCAATCATCATCCGATGTATTTCCGAGGTGCCGTCGTAAAGCCGGAAGACGCGCGCATCGCGGTAGTAACGCTCGATCGGCAGCGCGCTGCAATACCCCATCCCGCCAAAGATCTGCACTGCGTTGTCGGCGACCCGGCCCAGCATTTCCGAGGCAAACAACTTCACCATCGACACCTTTTCGCGTGCCTCCCGCCCCTGGTCGATTTCCCAAGCTGCGTTGAGCATCATCATCCTGGCGGCATAGATGTCGGTCTGCATGTCCGCTAACATTTTCTGCACCATCTGGAAACTGCCGATGGGGGCGCCGAATTGCCAGCGCTGTTGCGCAAACTCGGCCGACATCTCCAGCAGCTTCGACGCCATGCCGACGGCCCTGGCACCGACATAGGCCAATCGCGCGACGTTGATCAGGCCCAGCATGAGCGCCATGCCACGCCCCGGCTCACCAAGCAACTGCTGCGCCCCGATCCGACAGTCGGTAAAGAACAGCCCATGCTGATGGGTACCGCGATGGCCCATCATGTCTTGCCGCGGTCCCAGTTCAAGGCCAGGCGCATCACGGTCGACCAGAAAGCAGGAGATGCCTTGCTCGCAGCGTGCCGTGACGACATACGCGCCCGCGACATCGGCATCGCTGATGAA
>NZ_BADI01000434.1:0-12340 GCF_000333555.1 Herbaspirillum sp. B65
CAGTCAAGCGCATCGAGCGCTTCACCAAGCAAACCATTCCGGTGGACGTGGTCGAAGGTTTCGAACCGAAGAAGACTGCAGCACCGCGCAGCCCGCGCAAACCGGGCGGCTGGCGTCCGGGTGATGGCCGCAGCAACAGCGGCCCGCGCTTCGGCGCTGGCAACCGCGAAGGTGGTGGTCATCGTGAAGGCGGTTTCGGCGGTAACCGTGAAGGTGGCTTCGGCGGCAATCGCGAAGGTCGCAGCTTCGGTGGCGCCAAGCCGGGCAACGGCCCGCGTCGCGAAGGCGGTGCTGGTGGCGGCTACAAGGGCAACAACGGCGGCGGTTTCCGTGCTGACGGCCCGCGTCGCTCCTACGGCGATCGTTGATTGCCAACCGGTATCAAGGTGTAAAAAAAGCCGCTTCTTTGGAAGCGGCTTTTTCTTGGCACGCCAAACTCACGGGCTCATGCAAGCAACCATTGACCATCACGCTTGATGGCGTCGTGCATGGCATCGGGAGCAAGGTCCAATTCCCCAGGCCAGGTCACCACGCCATCCACTAGGCAGACCTGCCTGAATTGCCTCTGATCGCGCAGCGGTGCAAAGACGCCACGAAAGAAACTGGGAAGGAATCTGACCGGGCCTTCCACCCCATCCCTGAAGCGGACCTGCAAGGCATAGTCGCCAGAAAGTTTGACTTCAACCACATCCCATTCCATATCATCACTCCAAAGGCGCAATCGGCTTGGGGGCCTGCATGTCCTGGCAAAGCGCCCAGTCTTCTAGGGCCTGTTCACATTTAATCTGCGAGATGCGNTGCCCCCAAAANGCNTGGNGCCAAGGCACGCGTCAGGGCTGGTGGAGGCACCCCCAGCCCTGACGTGCAACGCGGCCAGCGCGCCTTCTGGGGGCAACCCTCCGGGAGAGGCCGCCAAGCGTCGCCTGCCGTTGTTGCAGCTCCTTGCCGTAGCACCACTACGGCGCGTCGCCGCGCCTAGGCAGTCAACGCTTGGCGACCTCTCGCACTCGCAGATTAAATGTGAACAGGCCCTAGGTCAAACAAGTTTTCGCCTATGTCATAATCGGCTCCGTCTCCCGGGCGGCAGGCGGGATGGTCCTGCCGCTGGACGTTGGCAAGGACAGACCGATATGAAAATTCAAGGCAAGACAGCAGCAGACATCTTCGAATGCGTGCGCGCCCTGGTGCAGACCCAGCGCCTGCAAGCCGGCCAGGCGCTGCCGCCGGTACGCGAGTTGGCCGAACAGCTGGGGCTCAATCGCAATACCGTGGCAGCGGCCTATCGGCGCCTGGCCACGGCCGGCATCGCCATCACCCAGGGCCGGCTGGGCACGGTCATCCGCGCGCCTGCGCCCCCCGGCGAAGAAGAAGGCAGCCAGGGCGACACGGCCCTGACCGACCTGGCCGATGGCAACCCCAACCCGGCATGGCTGCCGGACCTGGCACAGACCTGGCGCAGCATCGCCTACCAGCCCAGGCTGTATGGCGCGCCCACCGTCAATGCGGGCCTGGCGCAATTCATGATGCAGTGGTGCCGCCCGGATTGTCCGCCGGAGTTTGAAGTGGACCTCACCCATGGCGCGGTCGACGCCATCGAACGCCTGCTGGCGGCCCATCTCCGCCATGGCGACAAGGTGGCGGTAGAAGATCCCTGCTTCCTGGCCAGCATCAATCTGCTGCGCAATTCAGGCTGGCAATCGGTCGGCGTGGGCATGGATGAGCAAGGCATGTTGCCCGAGGCCTTGCAGGCTGCGCTCAACCGCGGCGTGCAAGCGCTGATCCTGACCCCGCGCGCGCACAACCCCACCGGGGCCAGCCTGAGCCGGCGACGCGCCCGTGCGCTGAGCGCCATCCTGGAAAAACACCCGCACGTACTGGTGATCGTCGATGACCACTTCGCGCTGCTCTCGGGCCAGCCTTATCACTCGGTGATCCCGCGCCAGGCCAGCCGCTGGGCACTGGTGCGTTCGTTTTCCAAGGCGCTGGGGCCGGATGTGCGGGTGGCCGCAGTGGCCAGCGATGCGGCCACCTCGCGCCTGTTGCGCACGCGCCTGAGCGCAGGCAGCAACTGGGTCAGTCACTTCCTGCAGGACGCCATCGAGTTCACCATCACGCAGCCAGAGACGGCCAGCCTGATGCAGCGCGCGCGTTCAGCCTACGGCCAATGTCGTCAGGGGCTGGAGTCGGCCTTGGCGGCACAGGACATTGCCTGTTGGTCGCAGGGCGATGGCCTGAACCTGTGGCTACCCTTGCCCTTGAGCACCGATGACCAGGCCGTGGCGCTGGCCATGGCGCGCCAGGGTTGGCTGGTGCGTCCGGGTTCGGTATTCGCCGTGCAGCAGGCCGTCAGCGGGCTGCGCATCACCGTCTCCACCCTGGATGAAGACCTGTCACAGGCACTGGCAGCCGATCTGCGGCAATGCTTGGGATGAGCTGCGGTTCAGGCGGCTGCGGGGGTAGTCGGCCAATAATGTGAGTCCGGCACATCACGCGCGCCGAAGATGGCCTGCCCCACCCGCACCACCGTGGCGCCTTCCTCGATGGCGATCTCGGCATCGCCCGACATGCCCATGGACAAGTCCTGGAGCAAGGCGCCATCGGGCAACTCCTGGCGCAAGCGTTCCCGCAACTGGCGCAAGCGCGCAAAAGAAGGGCCTGACCCTTTTCCGGCTCGGCCGACAAGACCGCCAGTGTCATCAAGCCGCGCAGCCGCAGCGCCGGAAAAGCCCGCAATTGGCGCAGGAAAGGCGCCACCTGATCCGGCTCCAGGCCGTATTTGCTGGCCTCGCCGGAGGTATTGACCTGCACCAGCACATCCAGTCCCCGCCCCTCGATCTGCAACCGCCGCTCCAGCGCCTCGGCCAGGCGCAGGCTGTCCAGCGCCTGGAACTCGCTGGCAAAGCGGGCCACCAGCTTGGCCTTGTTGGTCTGCAGATGACCGATGACGGACCATTGCAGATCCGGCAGATCCTGGAGTGCCTGCCATTTCTGCCAGGCTTCCTGCGGCTTGTTCTCACCCAAGATGCGGCATCCGGCGGCATAGGCCAGGCGGATGGCGGCCTGTGATTTGGTCTTGCTGACCGGCAGCAGACGCACGCCGGCCGGATCGCGCCCCACACGCGTACAGGCAGCGGCAATGCGCTGCTGCGTGGCCGCCAGGTTGTGCCGAAAATCCTCGACGGTTGCCGCCTGCGGCCAGCGGCCGTGCATGTCATGGCGGGTGTGGGTGTGGGTGTGGGTGTGGGTGTGGGTGTGGGTGTGGGTGTGGGTGTGGGTGTGGGTGTGGGTGTGGGTGTGGGTGTGGGTGTGGGTGTGGGTGTGGGTGTGGGTGTGGGTGTAGGTATGGGTGTGCTCGGATAGCGCGTCAGGGGGAACAGGCATGAGGAACTCCGCGGTCATCTTACTTTGTCATAGGACAAAATATAGCATGAACGCCGCGCCCGAATAATCTGAGTAGTCTGCATAGATGACAAGGATTCAGTCATTGCTGAATTTTCATCGCTTGCCTGCCGCCCGTCACCGCGCAAAGAATGCATCTCCACCATAACAACGGAGACTCGCGCACCGGCCCTGCGGCACGGGCGTCTTGCCGTCATGAATCCATCCATCCTGCCGCGGCTGGCGCACGCCATCCGCTTTCTTTCCATCGATGCCATCGTGCGCGCCACCGAGGGCCACCAGGGCGTGCCGCTGGGCATGGCCGAGATTGCCACCGCACTCTATGCGCGCCACCTGCGCTTCAACCCGGCCGACCCGACCTGGCCCGACCGAGACCGCGTAGTGCTCTCCAACGGTCATGGCTCGATGCTGCTCTACAGCCTGCTGTACCTGACCGGCTACCAGCACATCACGCTGGAACAGGTGCGCAGCTTCCGCGAGTTCGGCTCGCACTGTGCCGGCCACCCGGAATATTCCCCCGCGCTCGGTATCGAAGTGACCACCGGCCCGCTCGGCCAGGGCATCGCCAATGCGTTGGGCATGGCGGTGGCCGAGGCGTATCTCAATGCTCGCTTTGGCGACGCCATCGTCAATCACCGCACCTATGCCTTCGTCGGCGATGGCTGCCTGCAAGAAGGCATCGGCCAGGAAATGATTTCGCTGGCCGGCCACCTGCGGCTTTCCAAACTGACCCTGCTGTGGGACGACAACCAGATCACCGACGATGGCGCCACCGAACTATCGATCAGCGAGAACGTGGCCGAGCGCTTCCGGGTCGCCGGCTGGCACGTGGTGGAAGTGGATGGGCATGATATCGAGGCCGTCTCGCGCGCACTGGACGCGGCCCGCGGTGCTGACCGCCCCTCGATGATCGCCTGCCGCACCGTGATCGGACGCGGCATTCCGCGTGTACAGGGGCAACGTGGCGGCCATAGCGCCCGACTCTACGAAGACGATGCCCAGGCCGCACGCGAGTTGCTGCAATGGCCGCATGGCCCGTTCGAGATACCGGACGAGATCCTCTTGCCATGGCGCGGCTTCGGCCAGCGCAACGATGTCGAACACGCCGCCTGGCAGCAGCGCGTGCAGTCACTGCCTGCGGAGCAGCGCCAGGAGTTCGAACGCGTCATGCGCGGCGAACTGCCGCACGGTTGGCAGGACGTGCTGCTCGAATTCAAGCGTCATGCGCATGAGCCGGCGCAGGCCAAGGGCGGCATCCTCATTTCCGCCGCCATCAACCAGTTGCTGGCCGAGGTGGTCCCCGAACGCATGGTGGGCTGCGCCGACCTGGAAGCGCCGACCGCGCACAAGGGCTCGCTGCAAGCCTTCACCGCTCGTGACCGTGGCGGTGCCTATGTGCATTGCGGCGTGCGCGAACACGTCATGGGTGCCATGGCCAATGGCATGGCCGCGCATGGCGGGGTGATCCCGCTGGCCGTCACTTACCTGGCCTTCTCCGACTACCAGCGTGCGGCCATGCGCATGGCGGCCCTGATGGGCTTGCCGGTCAAGTTCGTCTTCAGCCATGACTCGATTGGCATCGGCAAGAACGGGCCGACGCACCAGCCGGTGGAAATCCTGGCCGCGCTACGCGCCATGCCCAATATGCTGGTGATGCGCCCGGCCGATGCCAGCGAGGCGGTGGAATGCTGGGAAGTGGCCATGCAGCACCAGAGCGGGCCGGTGAGCATAGTCTTTGCGCGGCAGACGCTGGCACCGGTGCGCCAGCGCTTCGAGCTGGCCAATCTGAGTGCGCGCGGTGCTTATGTGCTGGAGGAGGCGCACTGCGGGCCGCGCCAGGTGACACTGCTGGCAACCGGCTCGGAAGTGGCCATCGCCTGTGCGGCACGCCAGCAATTGGAGCAGCGCGGCATTGCGACAGCGGTGGTGTCATTGCCCTGCTGGGAATTGTTCGACCAGCAGGAGCCGGCCTATCGCGAGGCAGTGCTGGGCAGCGGCACGGTGCGGGTGGGGGTGGAAGCGGCCTTGCGTTTTGGTTGGGATCAATACCTGGGCGCGCGCGGCGGCTTCGTCGGTATGAAGGGTTTTGGCGCACCGGGGCCGGCGGATGTGCTGTTTCTTCACTTCCAGATTACCGCCGAGGCGGTGGTGGCCGAAGCGACGCGCCTGCTGGCCAGTAGTCCAGGCTGATCTGCAGCATCCTTCATATCGCCCCCAGAACGCAAAAAGCCCACCTGAATTCAGGTGGGCCGTTCATTGATTAACGCTGGATGACCTGCAACCCATGCTATCTGCAAGGTGCCGCGGGCTTGACCTGCCCGGCCTATCTGGCCGGTGCGGTCGCCATCCAGGTGTTCGTCTGGTTGTCCTGGTGCCGCCGTTGGTGCGGCCCCTTCACTTCTCTACGAGCGATTAATTAACTATTTGCTACACGGGACAAACCCGTGATCGGCAGGCGCTTGCCCTGCTGCCCCATGCCCGCACTATCTGTACGGCCACATGCGACTGGCTGGCTTGCCCCGCCCAGCGCATCCCCTTCGCTCCAACCGTGATCGGCCCATGCTATCTGCACGGTGACGATCCTCGGAGAACCGTGGCTATCGCGACGGTGATGCTGCTGTTGCTGCCGCCCTGGCCAAGGCAGCGTATGGAATTGCGTTGGCGTTCAGGAACAGGCAGCGAGGATGTTCTCGGTTCGCTTACGCGATGACCTTGATGTTGGTGGCCTTTTCACCCTTGGGGCCGACACCGCGGTCGAAGGACACGCGCTGGTTTTCCGACAGGCTACGGAAGCCGTTGGACTGGATGTCCTGGAAGTGCGCGAAGACGTCGGCGCCGCCGGCATCAGGAGTGATGAAGCCGAAGCCCTTGGCATCGTTGAACCATTTGACTACGCCGGTTTGAGTGCTCATGTTTGTTTCCTCTGGAAAGTTTGGGACGAATGAAGGCCTATGCCTGGAAGGCACTTGAAACCAAGAACTGAAACCGAAGGAAAGAAAACAGAACGACCGAGGAGGGAACGACAGTCAGGCGGAATTGGAACCAACAAGAATACAACTTGATGCAAGTACAGGTCACATTGTACACCAGATGCGCCAAGGTACCGGCTTCTGTTGATATTTGTGTGGTTTTTTGGTCGCCATCGGCGGCCCATGCCCAGCCCGGGCGGCCCACGCCTGCTGCCGGCTAGCCCCAAGGGAGGGCCATGCAGCGCATTCGAAGACAAAATCAGAGGGCGGAAAAGCCGTTTGAGCATTTTTTGCTCTGCAACGTAATTCCGGTATATTGGCGCGGTCCCTAAAAGGCCGTGTTCCGTTTGCGCTACAGGTCAGTGGCGTTCATGGAATCGCGGGTTCCGTTGCATGTCGCTCAGCCCTCTGCGTGCTCAATGCCCCTTCCCGAACGCCCTTTGCTCGATCCCTCGGAGGATGACGCCACCGTCCCCGGCCTGCCGGTTCGCTTCGGCATTTCCGGGCTGGTGATGGCCGGCATGATCCTGCTGGCGGTGGTGCTGGTGTCGGTAGGCTGGTGGGGCGCGCGCCAGGTGCTGCTGGATATGGCCGAGCGCTCGGCCGAAGACGCCGGTCGCATCATGACCGAGCGTTCGCGCCGCATCATCGATCCGGCCGTGGCGACGCTGCGCCAGTTGTCCTTCGACCCCATCACGCAAGCCACCGACCTTGATGAGCGCCTCACGCGCATTGCCGCCTTTTCCATCGACCTGGTGGCCAATCCCCTGGTCTCGGCGGTCTACGTGGGCTATCCCAATGGCGACTTCCTGCTGGTGCGCTCGCTGCGCGGAGCCGAGCAGCGGGCGTTCTTCGTCGCCCCGCCCGAGGCCACCTTCCTGGTGCAGACCATCGTGCGCGATGCAGCCGGCCAGCAGCACGGCCAATACCGCTTCTACAACGCCGAGCTGAAACTGCTGGCCCTGCAAGAGCAACCCCAGTATCGCTTCGATCCACGCACCCGACCCTGGTATGCCCGTGCCGACCGCTCGCTCACGCCGGCGATCTCGGCGCCCTACGTGTTCTTCACCACGCGCCAGATCGGCATCAGCCTCTCGCAGCGCGCCCGCAACAGCGATGCCGTGGTGGCCCTCGACATGACCCTGGACGACCTGGCCACCAGCCTGGGCAATCTGCGCCTGACGCCGCATAGCGAACTGGCGCTGGTGGACGATGCCGACAAGGTGATCGCCTATAGCGACATGGGCCGAGTGCTGCAACAGGAGGGTGACAATTTCCGCTTCCGTGGCTTGCAGGATCTGGACGTGCCCAGCCTGTCGCTGCTGGCGCAACGAAGCAAGGCGGGCGATACACGCGCGCTCTACCAAGTCGAGGGGCGTGAATGGCTGGGTCTGTCGCTGCCCTTCAACGTGATCGACGGCCACGCCCTCAAGCTGCTCATCACCGCCCCCGGCGACGAACTGCTGGGACAACTGGACCGCAACCGCAAGACCATGGTGCTGGTGGCCTTCCTGCTGGTGCTGGCGTTCCTGCCGCTGGGCTGGTGGGCCGGACGCGCCATCGGCCTGAGCCTGGAGCGCCTGGCGCAAAAGGCCGCGCGCCTGTCACGCTTCGATTTCCGTACCCAGGGCCGAGGACGCAGCACCCTGCGCGAGGTCAACATGCTCACCGAAATGGTGGACCACGTCAGCCTGACGGTGGAAGCCTTCCTCGACATCAGTGCCATCCTCAGCACCGAAACCCATGTCGAGCAGATGCTGCAGCAGGTGCTGGAAAAATTCGTGCAAGCCACCCGCTGCGACGGCGGTGCCGTCTATCTGTGGCAGCACGAAGGCCAGCAGATGCAGCGCGCCGCAGCCTATGGCCAGCAATGCGGCTTGACCGACGGTATGTCCTATGACGAACATCAGGCCGCCGCTGGCGACGCCCATGAGACCGAGGATGGCCGCCTGCGTGTGGAACTGGACCTGCGTGGCCGCAATGGTTCGCTGGAAGGTCTGCTGGTACTGATGCACGCCCATGACAGCGCGCATGAAGATCCACGCTTTCTGGCCTTTGCGCGACGCCTGTCGGGAATGCTGGCGGTGGCCATCGAAACGCGCCAGTTGATTGCCGCGCAAAAGGCGCTGCTGGAATCATTGATCCGCCTGATGGCCGACGCCATCGACGCCAAGAGCCCCTATACCGGCGGTCACTGCGAACGCGTGCCGCATCTGGCCATCATGCTGGTGGAGCGCCTGGCACAGGAGCGCGAGGGACGCTACGCCGACTTCCAGCTCAACGAAGACCAGCGCTATGCCTTCCAGTTGGCCGCGCTGCTGCACGATTGCGGCAAGGTCACCAGCCCCGAGCACATCGTCGACAAGGCCACCAAGCTGGAAGTGATCCACAACCGCATCCACGAAGTGCGGATGCGCTTCGAAGTGCTGTGGCGCGATGCCGAACTGGAACTGCTGCGCGATTACTTCCCGGCCCTGCCCCCGCCACAGGCCGAAGCCTTGCGGCTACGACTGGACCAACGGCGCGCGCAACTGCGCGAGGATTTTGCCTTCGTCGCCCAATGCAATGTGGGCGGCGAGACCATGTCCGATGAAGCCATCACCCGTTTGCACCAGATCGCCCGCCAGACCTGGCAGCGCCATTTCGACGACAGCCTGGGCCTGGCCGACGAAGAAGCCCGGCGCCTGGCTGCGAGCCGCGACGGACGACCTTCTCCAAGCCTGCCGCACACCGAGCAGTTGCTGGCCGACCGAGCGGAGCACAAGGTGGAGTGGGATGACGGCCACCGCCCTGCCGTCGAACGCGGCGACCCGCGCAATACCCTGGGCTTCGACATGAAGCTGCCACACTATCGCCAGAACATGGGGGAGCTGCACAACCTGACGGTACGGCGCGGCACCTTGACCGAGGAAGACCGCTTCGCCATCAACAACCACATCGTGCAGACGCTGGTGATGCTGAAAAGCCTGCCCTGGCCGGACTCGCTCAAGAGCGTCCCCGACACCGCCGCCAACCATCACGAGAAGATGGATGGCAGCGGTTACCCGCGCCGCCTGCGCGCCAGCACCCTGCCGCTGCAGGACCGGGTAATGGCGTTGGCCGACGTGTTCGAAGCCTTGACTGCCGCCGACCGCCCCTACAAGCCGGCCAAGACCTTGTCGGAATCCTTGCGCATCATGGCAGCGATGTGCCGCGACCAGCATCTGGATACGGAACTGTTCCGTTACTTCCTGCGCAGCCGGCTATGGCAGGCTTATGCCGATGAATTGTTGCGACCGGCGCAACGTGATGAGGTCGATATCGACGCCATCGAAGCATTGCTGGAAGAGCTGCCACAGCAGGATTGAGTACGCGCAGGAATGTACTATCAGAGGTGCAAGTGACTGGCCCCCATCGGCTGGCCCACCAGCCCACTCACGGCCTGCGCCAGCCGCAGGGTACTGTCCTGGTCGAAGCCTTTCAGACGCAACATGCGAAATCCCAGCGCCATGCTGTATTGCCAATCCAGATCGAGGATGTAATAGCTGCGACCGGATTGGGGGTCAATCCATTGCACGGCCGGGTCTTCCCAGGCGGCGCCGATGAAATCCACATGCGAACCAAAAGGCGCCATCTCTTCCAACGGTTCGTCACTGCCCGGCACGCAGGGCGGCTCCAGGTTCTCGCCGACGTTGACCACGGGATTGGGGCCATCCGACGCCTCAAGGTCGATACTGAACATCTGCGGATCGTTCTCGTAGTCGGCTGCGCTATCTGCGCTCAACAATGCCAAGGTGGCGGGGCCGGGGCGATACATGGGGCTGCGCCAGCTTACCTGGGTATCTTCTTTCTCATCCAGGCCGGTGATACCGTGCTGGGCCAGCAGCGCCAGGGTCTCGACCATGGTCAGGTCGTCACGCAACGGAAGATCGGCAGGCAAGGCGCCTGCCTCCACGTAACAGCGCAACACATCGCCAGTAGTGCTTGCCCCCTCTTTCCACTGCAGCCGACAATCGAGCGTTTGCGCCAACTGGAAGCGCAACTCCTGCAGTGCCGGCCCCGGGACACCCTCGCCGCGTGGCTCGACGACGAAACCGTGGGCCAGCAAGGCCTGCTCCAGGGCCGGCCAGTCGGGTTGATCCAAGTGCGCCTGGAGCGGAAAAATGTAATCTTCGTGCAATGACATGGTGGAGACTCCATTGGTTAAGCTGCACAATAAAGCAGCAAGCGGTAGACTGAGTCCCCCATGCACGGTTCCATGACTGGTCAGCCGGCATCATCGTTGGTTGACGAAATTTCTCCTTCTTTTCAGAACGCCATGACGCACAAGCTTTTCTGGTCAGCCCCCTACCAGACCGAACTCGATACCCACATCACCCAGGTCGAGGGCGACCAGGTGCAAGTCGCGCAGACCATCTTCTTCGCCTTCTCGGGCGGGCAGGAAAGCGATGCCGGCACCTTGGGCGGCTATCCGGTGCTGCAGGCAGACAAGCGCGAACAGAGCATCGTCTACACCTTGCCTGCCGGGCACAGCTTGCGGGTGGGGGATGCGGTCTCGATGCAGATCGACTGGGCGCGTCGCTATCGCCTCATGCGCCTGCACTTCGCCGCCGAGATGGTGCTGCAACTGGTCTATCAGTTGCGCCCCGGCATCGAACGCATCGGCGCACACATCGCGGTGGACAAGGCACGTGTGGATTTTGCCAGCGACACCAGCCTGGCACCGCTCTTTGCCAGCATCGAAGCTTCGGCGCAGCAACTGGTGAGCGCCGACCTGCCCATCGTCACTGCCTTCAGTGACGAACAGGCCGGACGGCGTTATTGGGAAGTGGAAGGATTTGCGCGCATGGCCTGTGGCGGCACGCACCCGCGCACCACGGCCGAAGTGGGCAGCCTCAAGCTCAAACGCAAGAACACCGGTCGCGGCAAGGAGCGCATCGAGATCCTGCTGGATGCGCCCGCCGCTGAAGCGTGAGCAGAACGCTCAGGTCTGGTAGTCGTACTTCATCTGTTGGGCGATGAGGATGTCCTTGCTGGTACGCTCGCACAGGATCACGTAATGGGTCAGCGGCTGCGGCGGCCGCATTCCCTCTTCGATCAGGCGCGCATTGTCGAACAGCACTTCCTCGGCCGCGAAATACCCGTAGGAACGGATCGCCTTGAGCACGATGCGCTTGTTGCAGGGGCCGATCAAATCCTTGAAGCGCTCCTGTCATCAAAATAGGTTCAACCAGGTCTCTTACACGTCCAAGCGTGCTTTGCATAAAAGCCCTCTATTTCTGTTCTTTCACCATTGTAGTAATTTGTATCGACTGGCTCGTTCCCAATTTTCAGAGATACACGCTTCGTTGGGCCGGCTCCTTTTCCTTCCGCAAACTGCCAAAAAACCCAATCGTTCCATGGGTACATTTCGCCGTCTGTGGGAAATACATGGCCAGTCGGACTACGGTATCTAGCTATCCACAGTGGCATTGAGGACAAGAATTCACGTGCATCTTCATTGCTATGGAAATAGGAAGTAAATTCTCGCAATGTTCGGGGAGATGTATAGATGATAGGCGTGACACCTGTAATAGAAATAACTTCTTTGACAAAGGCATTGATGAAGCTTGGCTGAACTATCTGTTCAGCACTACAGATCTTCTTTTTACCGGCCACTTTCCATTTCGAGCATACATGCTCCCAGTCGACAGCGAGAATGATTTTTTGTTGCGCAATACATTGCTCACTGACAGCGCTCAAAAACCCTTTTGCCTGACTTATGGCGTCAGTGCTCGGATATGCGACGTGATATGCCCCGAAATATATGCCTGCATCATAGGCCTCTCTGGAGCGTGCTTGAAATAATGGGTCTCCATTGAATTTAGGAGGGGCATATGAACCAATAGTGACACGGTGTATCACTAACTTTATGTAAGTATTTGAATCTCCAAAAACTGCTCCTTTATTTAAAATAACTGCACTGTTGTTGGATGACATATCCACCATCCATG
>NZ_BADI01000433.1:0-6029 GCF_000333555.1 Herbaspirillum sp. B65
ATCTACCTATCACCACCATCGAGCGCTTGCTGGAGGATGGCAAGTCCATCGTTTCCAAGACCGATCTGCAAGGCAACATCACTTACGTCAATCCTTACTTCGTGGAAATCAGCGGCTTCGAGGAAGCCGAACTGATCGGCGCGCCGCAGAACATCGTGCGCCATCCCGAGATGCCGCGCGAAGCCTTCGCCGACATGTGGGCCACGCTCAAGGAAGGCCTGCCCTGGAACGGGCTGGTCAAGAACCGCTGCAAGAACGGCGACTATTACTGGGTTCAGGCCAACGTCACGCCAGTGCGCGAGAACGGTCGGGCCGTGGGCTACATGTCGGTGCGCACTCGCCCTTCGCGCGAACAGGTGCAGGCGGCCGAGAGCGCCTACCGCCGCTTCGTGGCCGGTCAGGCCCGCGGCCTGCGCATCCATCGCGGCGCCGTGGCCAGCACCGGCATCATGGGTTGGCTGCAAGGGTTGCGCGAGCTATCCATGGCCAAACGGCTGGCATGGATGATGAGCATCCTCACGCTGCTGGTCATTACCGGCGGCCTGGCGGCCGGCAGTGCCGTGCAATCGGCGGGTGGCAGTCCTTATGCGATCTGGCTGGGCACCCTGGGCGGCGCGCTCTTGCTGCTGGGTTCGTGGGCGGTCCTGCACGCCAGCATCGTGGCGCCGCTGCAACGGGCTATCAAGGCGGTGCATGGCCTGGCCGGTGGCGACCTCGACCTGCACATCGACACCACAGCCCGCGGTGACCTGGGCCTGCTGCTGCAGGCGTTGCAGCAACTGAACGTGAACCTGCGCGCGATCATCGGCGACGTGCGCCGCAACGTCGAATCGATGACCATCTCCACCGGCGAGATCGCCAGCGGCAACATGGATCTCTCCAGCCGCACCGAATCGCAGGCGTCGGCGCTGGAAGAAACTGCTTCCAGCGTCGAACAGTTCGCCGCCACCGTGCGCCAGAACGCCGACTCGGCCAGCAATGCCGACCGCCAGGCACAGACCGCCTCGGCCATCGCCCAGCGCGGCAGCGCCTCGGTGCAACGCATGGGCAAGACCATGGATGAGATCGACGCCGCCTCGCACAAGATCGTGGACATCATCGGCCTGATCGATGGCATCTCGTTCCAGACCAACATCCTGGCCCTCAACGCCGCCGTGGAAGCAGCGCGCGCCGGCGAACAAGGCCGCGGCTTTGCCGTGGTGGCCTCCGAAGTGCGTACCCTGGCCCAGCGCTCGGCGGCTGCCGCCAAGGACATCAAGAGCCTCATCGATGACTCGCGCGCCAAGGTCGAAAGCGGCAACCTGCTGGTGCGAGAAACCGCACAAGCCATGGGTGAACTGGGCGGTGCCGTGGAAAACATGGCAGTGACCATGGCCGAGATCACGGTGGCCAGCAACGAGCAGAGCGGCGGCATCGAACAATTGAATCAGGCGGTCAACGCCATCGATGAAACCACGCAGCAGAACGCAGCCTTGGTGGAACAGGCCGCAGCGGCTGCCGAAAACCTGCGCGACCAGTCTATCAAGCTGAGTCAGGCCGTGTCAGTTTTCAGGATCACCTATACCAGTGCCGGCCCGGCTACCGCCGCAGCAAGCGCACCGGCACTGCGCCGCAAGGAAGGCACGCTGGCGCTGGCGCAGTAAGTCAGCGATTGCGCACCAAGCGCACCGCCGCAAACATCGCTTTACACGGCCTTGCACAGCTTTACCCGTTGCCGGGCCATGAGCATCTTTGCAGGGCCGGCACGCTTGCCTATGATGGAACTCCTGCCCGCATCCTCCTTCAGCAGTAGGGATGCAGGCCACGATTTCATAACAAGGGAGTTTCACATGAGCGTGTCTTCGGTTTCCTCCGGCAACAGCAGCTTCTACAACAGCGTCATCCAACCCATCAAGAACGTCGCCTCCGAAGTCGGTGACGACATCGAGAGCGCCTACGACAGCACGGTCCATGCCGTCTCCTCGGCGGCCCACTCGGTGGCCGACAGCGTCACTTCCGGGGTCAAGGCCATCGGTAACATCATCGATACCAAGGCCTGATTCTGCGGTCGCTAGCGTTGCATTAGCCTTCACCAAACAAAACGGCCACAGCGCTTGCGCCGTGGCCGTTTTACTTGGCGGCAGCGGTCTTAACCGAGTGGACCGACCGCGCCTTCGAGCAGCTGCCAGGCCTGCTCGCCGAACTTGGCGCGCATGTCCTTGTAGAAGTTGGCCTGGGCCAGCGCCTGCTTGAAGGCAGCCTTGTCGGCCTCGACGATCTGCAAGCCCTTGGCTGCCAGGTCATTGCGCGCCAGTCCCGAGAACACGGCAATATCAGCCCGTTCATCGGTGGCGGCCTGGTCCAGTTCGCGGCGCACGATCTCCTGGATATCCTTGGGCAGTTTCTCGAAGGCGCGCCGGTTGCCCAGGATCCAGTAGGCATCCCAGACGTGATTGGAGAGCGTGCAGTATTTCTGCACTTCGTACAGACGCGCGGTGCTGATGATGGCCAGCGGGTTTTCCTGTCCTTCCACCAGCTTGGTCTGCAGCGCGGAATAGACTTCGTTGAAGTTGATCGGCGTGGGGCTCGCGCCCAGGGCAGTGAACAGCGAGGTCAGCATGGGTGCTGCCGGTACGCGCAGCTTGAGCCCCTTGACGTCGGCGGCATTCTTGACCGGCCGCGTGGAGGTGGTGATTTCCCGGAAACCATTGTCCCAGGGCTTGGACATGGTCAGCAGACCGACCTTTTCGATCTGCGCGCGCACGTGTGCACCCAAGGCGCCATCCATGGCCTTCCACACCGCCGCGTAATCCTGGAAGGCGAAACCGGTATTGACGATGCCGGCCGCCGGCACCAGCGTGGAGAGCACGGTATTGGCCTGGTTGAAGAACTCCACCCCGCCATTGCGGATCTGCGACATCAGGTCGGTATCCGAACCCAACTGGTTGGCCGGGAACAGCTTGATCTCCATGCGCCCGTTGGTGGCGTTGCGGATGCGGTCGATGGCTTCCTGCGCACGCTTGTTGACCGGGTGGGAGGGATCCTGGCCGGTAGCGAATTTATAAGTAAACTCGGCCGCATTGGCCGGCCGCGTGAGGATGGAAAACAAAGGCAGTGCGGCTACCACAGCGCCGGTTTTCAATACCTGGCGACGGCTCATTTTCTTGTTGCTTGGTTCGTCTTTCATCTCTGTCTCCTGTCATTTTCTAATGTTTTGGAATCGATGAAGCTGCGCCGGCCCATGGCATGGAGCGGCGCCTGAACAACTCAGTGGATCAACATGCCGCCATTGACGTCCAAGGTGATGCCGGTGCAGTACTGCGACAGGTCGCTGGCCAGGAAGACGCATACCCCGCCCACATCGTCCGGCCCGCCCAGGCGGCCCAGGGGAATGGTCTGGGCGATCTCGGCCTTCTTCTCGGCGCTCAGGATATCCTTGTTGATGTCGGTGGAAATGAGGCCCGGCGTGACGCAATTGACGCGAATGCCTTCCGGCCCGAACTCGCGCGCCATGGCCCGTGCCAGGCCCAGCACGCCAGCCTTGGCGGCCGAGTAATGCGGACCACCCAGGATGCCGCCGCCGCGCTGCGCCGACACCGAGGAGATGCAGACGATGGAACCGCTTTGCTGGGCGCGCATGGCCGGCAGCACCGCCTGCGACATGTAGAGCGTGCCGCGCAGGCTGACGTCGAGGATGCGGTCGTAATCCTGGCCGCTGATGTCGAGCAATTTGGCGGGCTGGGTGATGCCGGCATTGTTGACCAGGATGTCGATGCGGCCGAACTGCTTGAGTACGGCGGCCGCGGCGGCGTCGCAGGAGGCCTTGTCGGTGACGTCGGCCACCAGGCCCAGGTGGCCTTGCCCCAGGCGGGCAGCGGCACCGGCCGGTTCAGCCCGTTCCAGGTCGAGGATGACGACCCGCGCGCCTTGCGCGGCCATCAGGCGAGCAGTAGAAAATCCCAGGCCATTGAGGCCGGCGCCACCGGTGATGACGGCGACTTTGTCCTTGAGCAGCATTGTGTGGTCTCCAGAAAGTTGCGTGCGAAGAAGCAACAGCGAAGACGCCATGCCAGCCACCCAGGCCGGCATCGGATTGCAGCGCGTGTCTCCCTGTTGTTCTGGCGCCGATCTTCGAACTTTCACCCGGTGCGGACAAGTGATGCTTTGTCAGGAGAATGTGACGAAGCTTCATCTAGCGTAGCGATACGCTAAAATCGGCCGCACAGCCAAGCCCGCGCATGTTGCGACGCAGAAGAAACCTTCATAAGAGCAAAAAGCGAGACCTCATGATTCCACCCCTGACTTCCCTGATGGCCTTTGAAGCGATTGCGCGCCGCAAGAGTTTCAACCTGGCCGCCGCTGAACTGCACCTGACGCCTTCGGCCATCAGCCACCAGGTGGCGCGCCTGGAAAAGCTGCTGGGGCTGCGCCTGTTCGAACGCTCCACCAAGGGCGTGGAACTGACGCCGGCCGGCCAGAGCTATCTCAATCGCGTGGCCGGGGCGCTGGGGGCGATCAATTCGGCCACCGACGATCTGCGGCACGGCGTGGAAAATTCACTGCAGATCCATTCCAGCCCCAGCTTCGCCAGCCTGTGGCTGATGCCGCGCATCGGCCGCTTCACCCAGCGCCATCCCGATATCGCCTTTGGCCTGTCGGCGTCACCGGAAATCTCGGACTTCGAAATCGGCCAGGTCGATCTCGACATCCGCTGCGGCGTGCCGCACTGGCCGGACCTGGAAATCGAGCCGGTGCTGTCGGAACAGGTGATCCCCATGGCCAGCCCGGAGTTCCTGGCTCGCCATCACATCGACAACCCCGATGATCTGGTACTGGCGCCACTGATCCAGTCGCGCGGCAGCCTCCTGCAATGGCCGGAATGGTTTGCCCGCTACGCCCCGGACCTGCGCCCGGAACGCATCTCGCTGCGCTTCGACCGCGCCATGATGAGTATCGAGGCCGCCGTGCAGGGCTTGGGAGTGGTCTTCGAAAGCGACGCCTTCGGCGCCGAACACCTGGCCAGCGGGCGTTTGCAGCCAGTCTTTGCCGACCGCATGGCGCTGGAGATCACGCAGCACTTCGCGGTCTGCCCGGCACGCAACAAGTCGCGGCCGGAGGTGATCTGCTTCCTGCAATGGCTGCGCGAGGAAAGTGGCAAATCACCTGCCTGAGCGGAACAGCATCCGTCCTCGTTAAAAATCGAGGGTTTCTTTCCTTTTTCATCTTTGTCCTAGGACATAAATTATATTGTCCCAGACATAAGCTATACTGCGCCAATCGTCCATTCGACACGCTTGCACAGGATAGCCAGATCATGAAAACCGCGATTGCAATCCGCCATGTCCATTTCGAGGATGTCGGCATTCTCCATGAGGTATTGCGAGAACAGGCTTATGCACTGACCTATCTCGATGCCTGCCTCGACGACCTGGACACGCCGCTGGTGCAGCAGGCCGATCTGTTGATCGTGCTGGGCGGTCCGATCGGCGCCTATGACGATGCCCGCTACCCCTTCCTGGCCAGCGAACTGGCAGCGATCACGCGCAGGCTCGCGCGAGGCGCCCCCACCCTGGGTATCTGCCTGGGCGCACAATTGATGGCTCGGGCCATGGGGGCCGGGGTCGCACCCATGGGAGTGAAGGAAATCGGTTACGCGCCGCTGTCCTTGACCGAGGCGGGCCGGCATTCGCCGCTGGCTGCACTGGAAGACGTGCCAGTGCTGCATTGGCATGGCGACCGCTTCGACATTCCCGCACAGGCCACGCACCTGGCCGGTTCGGCGCTCTGTGCGCAGCAGGCCTTCGCCGTGGGCAGGCAGGTGCTGGCACTGCAGTTCCATCTGGAAGCCGACCCTAAGCGCATCGAACAATGGCTGGTAGGCCACGCCTGCGAGCTGGACCATGCCGGCATCGATCCGCGACACCTGCGCGATGCCGCCCAGCGCCTGGGCGGCCCGCTGCAGCAGGCCGCTCGCCACATGGTGACGCAATGGCTGGCCGGCTTGGCTTGATCGAGTATGAACAAAAGGACTAGGGCCTGTTCACATTTAA
>NZ_BADI01000432.1:0-5215 GCF_000333555.1 Herbaspirillum sp. B65
GGCACATCAGTCCAACGCCTATCACCTGGTCAAGAGCACCTGCAACAAACTGGGCAAGCCCTGCGTGCTGGTCAAGGGCACCGGCATTGCCTCCTTCCTCGACGGCCTGGGTCATCTGGCTGCCAGCGAAGCGCCGCAGGAAGGCCGTTCGGCACGTGGCGACCGGGTCTTGCGCGGCAAGCGATAGGGCCCGGATGAGCAGCCTGGACCGTTGGCCCCTACGCTGCTTGGAAAAAATCGTAAAAGCCCCCTACAATCGGACTCCCTGGCCCACCTTGCGTGGGCTATACCGCCAACCTGCCCTTGCGGCAATTTACGGGAGTCCGTTTGAAGATCGTACCTCGCCTGAACACCCGCTTGACTGCGCTGGTGCTGGCCTGCGCGGCCGCTGTGGCGCCCGTGGCGCAGGCCGCGCCGCAACCGCAACCCAGCTTCGGCATCGAGGTCGGCAATGCCCTGCTGTGCCTGAACCAGCTCAACAGCAAATATTTCTTCGATTACCTGGTGGCCGCCTTCGGACCGCCCTACAAGACCGAGGGCGGGGCCTACTGGTTCAAGGCCAGCAATATCTCGCTATGGGGGATGCAGGCCACCGACTTCCTGGTCAACGACAGCAATAGCCAGGCCGATTTCATCGGTGCCTATTTCAACACCACGCCGGTCAAGCTGACCGATGCCATCAAGTCCGCCATGGGCATCCGCTTTACGCCCGAGGATGACTCGGCCTACCCGGTGCGACAGTCGCAGGCCG
Organism: Herbaspirillum sp. B65; assembly: GCF_000333555.1. NCBI lineage: Bacteria > Pseudomonadati > Pseudomonadota > Betaproteobacteria > Burkholderiales > Oxalobacteraceae > Herbaspirillum > Herbaspirillum sp. B65. The sequence continues at coordinate 752 of NZ_BADI01000432.1, forward strand.
GCAGCAAGATCGTCTACAACGACACCAATGCCAAGATGTATTGCGCCAAGTCCAAGTTCCTGGTGCCGGGGCCGGAGCAGCCCTGAACCTGCAAGCCCAGGAAAAATGCCGCGCGGTTCTGTGTGAACCGGGCGGCATTTTTCATTGGGGGGGGCGGCATGTCCGCCCCTCTTGACGCTCAATGCGCCTGCTTCAGATCCTCGGTGGTGCGGATGCAATCGCGGCCAGAGGCCTTGGCCAGGGCCAGCGCCTGTTCCGATTCGCGCAGCACGGTGTCGGGTTCGTCCACCTGGCGCTGCGGCGCCACGGCGGCAATCCCGATGCTGATGGTCACGCGGCCGCTGGGGCTGGCGCTGTGTTCGATGTTGAGCTGCTCGATCGACTTGCGGATACGCTCGGCCACGATGAGTGCGCCTTCCAGCCGCGAGCCCGGCAACAGGACCGCGATTTCCTGGGCACCGAAGCGCGAGAGCAGGTCTTCCGGTCGCACGTTGGTATCGCGAATGGCACTGCCCACCCGGCGCAGCACCTTGTCACCGGCCATGCGGCCATAGGTGGCGTTGTACTCGTCGAAGAAGTCGATGTCGATCATGATGATGGCCAGCGACAGATTGGTACGGGCAGCACGATTGAATTCTTCCAGCAGGCCGCGCTCGAACTGGCGGCGGTTGGCCAAGCCCGTGAGTGCATCTTCCAGACCCACCCGGGCCAGGGTCTTTTCCATTTCTTCCAGGTGCGAGCGGGCGTCGTCGCGTTGCTCCAGCATTTGCTGGTGTTGTTGCTGCATCTGCTGCAGATCGGTTTCCAGGGCGGCCAGCGGCTGCAGCAGTTGCCGCACCAGCAACCAGCACGACAGCACCGACAACAAGACCAGCACCACGGCGGCCAGGACGATGCCTTGCGCGCTGCCGCCCAGGACCAGGGCGCACAGCACGGCAGCAGTGAGGACCACGGCGGCGCTAGCGGCCAGGGTCAGGCGGATTTGAAGTGTGCGGGATAGGGACATAAGCAGAAAACCGACTTTCCTTCATGAGAATTCCGGTGGCCGCGCCCGGACAGGCGCGGCAGTGATGGCCGGCAAGGCGGCCACGCGAGATGCTACAGGCTCGGCCGCGACGACGCAACGCGCAGATGCAAAGCGCATCAGATATCAGACCACCTGCAAGGCGCACAGCAAGGGCAAGCGCGTGCGTGCGAACAGTCGTGCCTGGGCCGCCAGCTCGGCCAGGTTCTCCTGCTCGCCTTCGAGCCGCACCCCCTCGCGCACCAGGCGCTTGCCCTGGGCAGAAATGTGGCGCCAGGCCTCGGCCGGCCAGGCGTCGACGTTGTCGCCACAGATACTGCGCGCCAGCAGCAGCAATTGCTCGACCTGATCCACCTTGACCCCGCCACCGGTGACCGGACTGACCAGATGACTGATCTCGCCCTCCTGGCTGTCGGGCAGCACCAGGGTGGCCCGTTGCAACAGGTAGGCATTCAGGTCTGCCGTGCGGCGCGCGATCTGGGCCTGGGTGGCGGCATCGACTTCGGCCGGCAGGGGCGCGGCATGACCGGTGCCGATCAACATCAAGGCCGAATCGATCACCTGCGACAGGTTCAGGTTGCGATGCGCCAGCGAGGCCGCCAGGTCCACCAGGGTATGCGGCTGGTAGTCCGACAGCGCTTGCAGGATGGGTTCGTAGATGAGGCGATTGAGGGTGATCTCGGAGGCAACGTTCTGGATCGTCAACGGCACCTTGTCGGGTTCGGTCAGCAACACCACGCTTTGCAGCGCCAGGGCCTGCACCCGCTGGCGTTCGTCGAGCAACTGTCCACCGCGCACCCAGTAATCGCGACGGAAGGTCTGGTTGACCATGAAGTCACGCGTGCTCTGGTAGAGCACCGGATCGTCGATCACGGACAGGCACTGGCGCTGGGCCGGCGTGAGGTTGGCCATGTCCAGGTGATCGATGTAGTGCGCCGGACAGGCGAACTGCAAGCCGGCCGGCGAGAAGCGACGATGGATCTCGGCAAAGGTTTCGGCGTGCCAGTCGCGATTGAAGTATTCATGCGCCAGGTAGCTCACTGGCTGCTGCTGCAGGATCTTCAAGCGATCGCGCATGAAGGGATTGGCCTGGGCATAGACCGGATCGGTCTCGAACATGCGCGCGGCAAAGGCCAGCGCGGCCTCGATGCGGGCCGACGTAGGCAAGCCCTGCTCCTGGTTGCCGGCCAGTTGCGTATGCTGCACCAGCAGCTCGCGCAAAGGCAGGAAAGCCGACCAGCCCGGCTGGGTGTTGTAGCTCAGGTAGAGCACACCGCCTGGCTTGAGCTTGCGGTCGATGAAATCGAAGAGGATGTCGCGATTGTCCTGCGAGACCCAGCTCCAGATCCCGTGCAGGGCGATGAAGTCGAAGTCCGGCAAGTCGTTGCGACGGCAGAAATGCGAAAAGCTGGAATCCTCCAGTTGCGCGCCGCTGCCGCTGGCCGCGGCCAGCTCCTGGGCGAAGGCCGCCTGCATGGGATTGAAGTCATTGCCCCACCAGCGCGTGGTGGACGCCGCCGCATGGAAGTTGGTCGACAAGCCCTGCCCGAAACCCAGCTCGCAGGCAGTCTGGATGGCCGGCGCCTGCAGACCGTGGAAGGCGAAAGCCAGTGGCAGGCGCGCCGGATTCATGCCGGGGTAGTAGCCGTAGGTATAGGCGATATCAACAACGTAACCGTCGTTCCAGTTGTTCAAGGCAGGCTCCGGGGGCAGGTGGCGAGAGGATATGAAGAACGCTGCAAGGAAGGTGCCAGCATCAGCCTTGCTGTGCATCCGGTCGCGGCGCCGGGGCCAGGTCGCTGTACTTGCGCGCATTGCCGCGGGCCAGTTCGACCGGGTACTTGCGACCATTGAGCTCCATCTTTTCCAGCACCGCCTCATGCAGGTCCACGCCGGTATGGTCGGCCAGCTGGATCAGGTAGACCAGCACGTCGGCCATCTCATGGCGAATGCCTTGGCGGGCGGCGTCGTCCAGCTCATGGTCGGCGCCGGTAGGCAGCCACTGGAAATGCTCCATCAGCTCGGCCACCTCCACCGACAAGGCCATGACCAGATTCTTGGGCGTATGAAAACGTAGCCAGTCGCGTTCGCTGGAGAAGCGGCGGATGATGTCGCGCAATTGATGCAGGTCGGACGTGGGTGCGGATGAGGGAGGGAGATCAGAGGTCTGGTGAGTCATGGCGTGAGCTTCTGTGCTGGTTCCGTACTGGCCTGTGTTGGACCTGTATTGGCCTGTATTGGCCCTGTATTGGCGGGTTGCTGGTCTATTGTCGGATTGGTACTTTATCACCAACCCACACAGGCGCAGCACAGTGCTTGATCTGGGACAGATTGCATGTCATCGTGTTGATGCACAATGTATAAAACACGCGACATTTCGACCATCATGCCGACACTCCTCCGCGCCCCGCTGCGTCTTTTGTCCTGCGCCCTGTTGACGGCCGCCGTGTTGCTCAGCGGTTGCGACCGTCGCATCGATGGCGAACTGGCCGCGCACGAAGCTGCCCAGACCACGCTGGGGGTCACGCCCAAGCAGTTCGCGGCGCGCTTCAACAGCCGCCTGGCCGATGTGCTCAAGGACATGCAGGTGGAAGAGCCCGAGCACATGGCTCATCTCTACATGCTGGACGCTTCGCGCCTGCACCCCGGCCAATACGAATACGTGCTCGACACCAAGGTCGGCCCGGCCCAGACCACCCTCATCGGCACCCTCAACCAGGCCGGCCAACTGCGCAACGTGGGCGTGATGCTCACCAACCGCGGCCAGGCTGCGCGTAACGAATTTCTGATCTGTGCCGCCAGTGCCGCGCGCAGCTTCATCGTCGATGCAAAGGACCAGGCCAGGCTGCTGCCGCTGATCACCCGCCTGACCACGGTGGCCCTGGACAATCCCGGCCAGCGCATGACCGAAGTCGTGGCCGACCAATTACTTTCGGTAGAACTGGTACAGCAAGGTGTGTTGTTCCAGGTGCAACCCCGACAATAAGCCAATCTAACGGCTGCGGGATGATGTGGGGGAAACAGTTTCCCTACACCATCCCGCACACCGCGCCCTAGCGCAGGAATGTCGCCGCCGTTGCCGATACAGCCGGGGAAATACCCGGCTTTTTGACGGATCAAAAACCTAGCTCAGCGTTATGATGCGGGAGATCGTGTTTTCCCTTGCCTCTTCGATCATGCCGGTTACAGGCTGACAATGGGCATTCACTGCGGAAATGCACGAACCGCCCCCTCCTCATGCACTCGGTATCGGACGTCAGGCGGCTAGTCAGCCTGGCATGAAAAACGGGATCGCGGCGTTTTGGGAAAGAAGCGCTACGGTTTTCTAAAACAGCGGCAGGATCGCAGCCATCTTAAGGTTGCGACCAAGGGCACGGGGGAAAAATGCGCACCAATCTACCTATCACCACCATCGAGCGCTTGCGGAGGAGGCAATCCAT
>NZ_BADI01000431.1:0-2968 GCF_000333555.1 Herbaspirillum sp. B65
TCCGATTTGGTGACATGGAAAATGTTCCAAATCTGCAGTCACAAAGTATATTCCAAGATTTTGTGACTCGCCTAAAAGATGACGGCTTCAATGTTGCGTATTCGGTTGTTGATGCAGCTGCTTATGGTCTGCCACAGAGAAGACGTAGGCTTGTCCTTTTAGCTTCGCGCCTTGGTCCGATCCGCCTCCTGTCTCCGGAAGAAATTGGAGCCACTCCGCGCACAGTTAAAGATTCTATTGGTGGCTTGCCTGCGATAGAGGCAGGCGAAACCTATTCTGCAGATCCGCTGCATAAGGCCCGCGCGCTAACTAAAATAAATATTCAAAGAATCGCAGCTTCTCGACCTGGTGGTACATGGCTTGATTGGCCAAGTCACCTGAAGCTTGCCTGCCACCAGAAAGAATCTGGCTCAACGTTCAAGAGCGTTTACGGTCGGTTGGAGTGGGATAAACCATCTGGAACGATCACTACTCAATCATCGAATTTCGGTACCGGGCGGTTTGGGCATCCTGAACAAAATCGCGCGCTATCCCTACGGGAGATGGCTATCTTGCAGTCGTTTCCTGCTGATTATCAGTTCGTAAAGAGCGAGGAGGAGGCTGATTTCACATCTATTGGCCGGCTAATTGGAAATGCAGTACCGGTTGAACTTGGTTACGCAGTGGGCCTTTCAATTAAAAGTCATTTGCATGCAATAAGATAGAAAAAATCAGGGGGAAGAATGAGCAATAAGCACCACTTTAAATTTGATGTTGATGTAAATGTTATTAATCACTTGGGCGTGGGTCTTTACAGTTCCACACCCGCTGCGCTTACGGAACTTGTGGCAAATGCGTGGGACTCAGATGCGACCGAGGTGCATATCACTATTGATCCTCAGGGAAAATCCATAACCATTGAAGATGATGGTCATGGAATGACGGCCACGGATATATCCAAAAAATTTCTAAATGTTGGCTATTCTCGACGCAAGAATTCCACTAATAAAAATTTTAGTAACTCTGGCAATCGCCGAGTTATGGGGCGTAAAGGGATCGGTAAATTAGCGATGTTCGCTTTAGCGAATTCGGTAAGGGTGTCGTCGCAGGCAGCTGGAAATGAGGTCGTAGGTTTCAAGGTAAATGTCCCTGAGCTTAAGCGAAATCTGGAGACTAATCAGACTCCAGAACTGGAGGAATTTAGTCCAGGTAACTTCGCAAAAGGGCACGGTACAAAAATTGTTCTAGATGATGTGTTGGTTGGGCTAAAGACAACCGAAGGATACCTAAGAGTAAAGCTGGCGCGCAGGTTCAGTGTTATTGATGATTCCAAGGGCTTTACCGTTTTTCTGAACAAAACAAAGATAACAAAAGCTGATCGAGGCTTCTATCCTCACGTCCAGTTCCTGTGGGCTTTCGACCAGTCAACCCTTGATGAAATATCAGGTTTATCCAAAAATCTCGCTTCTGTGCCGAAAGATGATGAGCCTGGCTCTCCCTTAGAAAAATGTGCGGTGCTGTTGCCACCTGTTGTCGGTTTCGGTGATCAGAATTTTCAGGTCACTGGCTACGTTGCTAGTGTTTTCCAACCTAAAAATTTGGGTAACAAGGACGATAGCGCGAATATGTTCTCAGTGTTTGCCAACGGCCGGGTGTTTGCCGAAAACATCCTTACCGAAGCCAATAGCGCGAAGTATTATCAGAATTACCTTGTCGGGGAAATTCATGCGAATTTCTTGGATGACGATGACATTGATCGTGCGACCGCTAGTCGGGAAGCTATTAAGCGCGACGACCCCAAGTACAACGCCCTGATTGGCTTTGTGCGTACGACCTTGGAATCAATCGGAAATCAGTGGGATGACTGGCGGACCGCTTTGGGCTTAGATCCAACGGATGGAGGGAACGCTGGCGTCAATGCTTGGCTTGAAACGCTTACTGATCGCCGAGATCACGCCGTCGCCAAGAGACTGATGACTTCTATCAAAAACGCGACCGTACATTCTGATGACGAGAAAAATGAGGCTGCAAAGAAAGTACTCTATCGAGGTGCAATAGTCGGATTTGAAAAGCTGAAACTAAAAAAACAGCTTGATAAGCTTGCCAATGTAAATGATGTCCTTAGCCCTGAATTTGCATCTATTTTCTCATCATTAAATGATGTTGAAGAAGCAGCGTATGCCGATATAACGAAGCAACGGTTGGAGATCATTAAGAAGTTTAAAGAGATAGCAAATGATGCTTCCGCGCTTGAGAAGGTTGCTCAAGAATATTTATTTCAGCACCTGTGGCTTCTTGATCCAACTTGGGACCGGGTTACTGGTCGAGGTGAAATGGAAGTTACCCTCACCAAGTATTTGAAGGAAGTTCAGCCGGATTCAACAGGGGCGCGCTTAGATATTAGCTATCGTGCGAGTTCCGGTCGGCACATCGTAGTGGAGTTGAAGAAGCCCGGTAAGACTAGCTTGAATTACTATGACCTTTTCCAGCAAGTCAGCAAGTACAAAGATGCAATACACGCTTACTACGATAAGGAAGAGCCGAATAAACCCAAGCCTCCACTAGATATCTATCTGCTGGTTGCTCAAACTCCTACGGGATATGACGAATCAAAGAAGCAGGCTCTCGCCGCAGTAAACGGCCGCATCATTACATATAGTCAACTGATTAATGACGCAACAAATGCCTATCAAGCGTATTGGGATGTGACAAACCACACCGGAAGCCTCGAGACTATTCTTTCAAAAATTTGATCCCATGTGCCGGACATAGGGCTGGCGTAGTGAGAAGAGTCTAATCTATTGATTATGTTTATTGTTTTACCCGACAACGTATCTATTCCGTAATCAGATGCTCCGAATGAAAAACACCCGCGATACGCGGGTGTTTTTCTTTTACGTGCGTGATTGAAAAAAACATAAAGAGGATTGTATGCCANTTCAGAAACTTAGACCGTATACAAATATTTCTGCATTAATTTATCTCTTAA
>NZ_BADI01000430.1:0-1012 GCF_000333555.1 Herbaspirillum sp. B65
CGCCGACGGCAACATCACCACCCTGGGTCGTGGCGGCTCGGACACCTCGGCCGTGGCCGTGGCCGCAGCCATGAAGGCTGCCGAATGCCTGATCTACACCGACGTCGACGGTGTCTACACTACCGACCCGCGCGTGGTCAGCGACGCCCGTCGCCTCAAGACCGTGACCTTCGAAGAGATGCTGGAAATGGCCTCCCTGGGCTCCAAGGTCCTGCAGATCCGCTCGGTGGAATTCGCCGGCAACTACAAGATGCCGACCCGCGTGCTGTCGTCGCTGACCGACCCGCTCACGCCGCTGGCCGAAGAAGCCGCCTCCGGCACCCTGATTTCGTTTGAGGAAGACAAGAACATGGAACAAGCAACCATCACCGGCATCGCCTTCAGCCGCGACGAAGCCAAGATCACCGTGCTGGGCGTACCCGACCGTCCGGGCATCGCCTACCAGATCCTGGGCCCGGTGGCCGATGCCAACATCGAAGTGGACATGATCATCCAGAACCAGTCGGTGGAAGGCAAGACCGACTTCACCTTCACGGTGCCGCGCGGCGAATACGCCAAGGCCGTGGAAGTGTTGAACGCCAGCGTCAAGGCGCATATCGGTGCAGCCGCCATCAATGGCGACACCAAGGTCTCCAAGGTCTCGGTGGTAGGCGTGGGTATGCGCAGCCACGTGGGCATCGCTTCGCAGATGTTCCGCACCCTGTCCGAAGAAGGCGTGAACATCCAGATGATCTCCACCTCGGAAATCAAGATCTCGGTCCTGATCGACGAAAAGTACATGGAACTGGCCGTGCGCGCCCTGCACAAGGCCTTTGACCTGGACAGCGCCAAGTAATCGGCACGACCCGCCGCAGCGAAGACGGCACCGGTAAAAAAACAGTGATTATTTGCAAGGCGACTGTTGACCGGATGCAAATGAGAAGATATTATCTCGGTCTTCGCTGAGGCAACGCAGCAATGCGATAACAGCCTGCAGTGTGGAGACGTGGCCGAGTGTCGAAGGCACTCCCTG
>NZ_BADI01000429.1:0-5193 GCF_000333555.1 Herbaspirillum sp. B65
GCGGCCGGGTGGGAGGAGAGCAGCAACTGATGCTGCATGATCTTGCGCATCTTGCGCCCCAGCGAATCAGCCAGGTTAGGACGNACGAAGGCGTCTGCGGCCTGCCGGGCAGCACTGTCGCGCCCCTGCAGGAGATAGAACTTGGTGGCAAATTCCCAATGCACCACGCCACCATCACTCTCGGCCTCGGGTGAGCGCAGCAAAAAATCGAATTCGCCCAACGTCTCGCGTTTAGGGCCTTGGGTGTGCACCTGCAGGTTGGCGGCCACCAGGCAATCTTGCTGGCGCAGGTAGAAGCCGAGCAGTTTTTCGGCATACCGCCCCAGCCGAGCCGAGGGCTGCTGCGCCATGTGGGCGTGCAGCGCCGCGTTCAGCACAGGATCGTATTGCAGGTCATGCAGCCAGCCTGCGACTTCCGGCGAGAGCACCCCCAGGCTGGCGATGCGGCCTTCCCAGCAGGCCGCCTCCGGCGCCAGCAGGTCCGGCGCATACAGCAGCCAGGCCAGGGCGCGCACATGCGGGTCGCGCAGTTCGGGCCAGCGCTGGTGAAAGCGCATCTGATGCGCATGAAAGCCCGGACCCAGCATCGCCTGTGGCCTCAGCGCGCCTGCGCCTGGTAGGTGCTCATGGCCAGGCACAGGTCGGCCCAGGCCTTGCTCTTGTCATTGAGCGTGCGCAGCAGGTAGGCCGGATGGTAGGTCACCACCAGCGGTAATTCCTGGTAGCGATGCACGGTGCCGCGCAGGCGCGAGACCGGCGTGGTCGGCTCCATCCCCAGCAGGGAAATGGCGGCCGTCTTGCCCAGCGCCACCAGCACGGTCGGCTGGATCAGCTCGATCTGGCGCTGCAGGTAAGGCAGGCAGGACGCCACTTCCTGCGGCGAAGGAGGACGGTCGCGTCCATTATCGTCGGTGGGGCGGCATTTGACGATGTTGGCGATGTAGGCGTTCTCGCCACGCTTGACGCCCATGGACAGCAGCATGTTGTCCAGCAGCTTGCCGGCCGGGCCGACGAAGGGCTCGCCCTGCTGATCCTCGTTACGACCCGGGCCTTCGCCGATGAAGAGCCATTTGGCCTTTTCATCGCCTACGCCAAAGACGGTATTCTTGCGCCCCTGACACAGGCCGCAACGACGGCAGTCGGCGACCTGCTGCTTCAACTGCGGCCAGTCCATGGTCTTGATCCTGGCGATCAGCGGATCGATGGCCGGCGCGTCTTCGTCATCCTCGCCATCGGGAATGAGCATGGGCTCCATCGACGCGGCGAAGTCCATTTCATCCAGCCACGAAGGAGGACCACCTGCGTGCGCTTCGTCGATCGGGGCGCGAGGACGTGCGGGTACAGCAGATGGCTTGGCGGCAGGCTGGGCGTTCACCGCAGGCTTGACCGGCACATCCTCGGCAGGAGCAACCGGATCAACGACCTTGGACTGCACTACTTCAACGTCAGGCGCTGGCGCGGCTGGCGGCGACGCCTGTGGTGCCACTGCCTGGGCTTCTTCCACGGCCAGTTCGCGCCGCACCCATACCGGGCCGATGCCCAGTGCATCCAGCAGGGCCAGCGAGGAGCCGAAGCCGGGATCCTGTTTCAATTCTTCACTCATAAGGACAGGCTCATGACGATAGCCCCTTCACGGGTCTGGTTGGCGGCGGGATAGTAATTCTTGCGCCGGCCGATTTCGGTAAAGCCATAGTGGCGATAGACCTTGGCAGCATGTAGGTTCGATTCGCGCACTTCCAGCAGCATCATGCGCATCTGGTGCTGGCGCGCCACTGCCGTGGCCCGGTCCAGCAGCAGGCGTCCCAGCCCCTGGTGCTGATGGGCCGCCGCCACGCTGATATTGAGCAGGTGCGCTTCATCGACGGCCAGCATCACCAGGAAATAACCCAGCAACTGCCCCCGGGCATCGCGCAGAGTCTGCGCCTGGTAGCCGCTGTAGAGCGAATCCTGGAAATTGCCCCGGGTCCAGGGATGTGAATAGACCGCATCTTCGATCTGCACCACCGCATCCAGGTCAGCCGCGCTCATGCCCCCGAACTGCAAGATGCCATAGCGAGGATGCGATACCGTCGGCGGCAACTCCACCGCACTCATGCGGCGCCCTTCGCAGCATCGCGCTCTTCGCGCTCGGCCGTGGTCAGGGCCACCTTGTTGCGCAGGTAGAGCGGCTGCGCCTCTTCTGCCGGCAAGGCCAGGCCGCGCGCAAAATGCACCTGGCCCAGCGTGGCCACATGGCGCGCATGGGGCATGGCCTGCGGGTAGACGGCGGCAAACTGGCTGCCACAGAAAGACTCAGTGAAATGCTCCGCATAGACCGCCAAGCCATTGCCACAGGCATAGGGCCGGCCGTCGATGGTCACCTGGGCGGCCGGCGACAAGGCCGGTTCGGCCAGCACCTCCCAGCCACCGTCGAGGCGGGCGCGATAACGCGCCCAATAGACTTCCCCCATGCGCGCATCGAGGATGGCTAGTACCTCAGCCGCACTTGCCTGCTCGGCACGACAAGCCTGGGCGGCGGCTTCCAGCGTCACCACCGGCACCACCGGCCGGTCGCAGCCGAAGGCCAGCCCCTGTACCACGCCGCAGGCGGTGCGCACGCCGGTAAAGGAGCCGGGCCCCACGCCGAAGGCCAGGGCGTCGCATTGCGACAGCGCCAGGCCGGCATCGGCCAGCAAGTGCTGGATCATGGGAAGAATCGCATCGGAGTGAGTCTGGGCACCCGCAGACTGGCGCGCAATCAGTTCGCCCCGGTAGAGCAAGGCCGCCGAGGCCAGCTCGGTGGAGGTTTCAATGGCAAGAATCGTGGACATCCCGCTATTTTACCGTGCCAGGCACAATTGTTCGGTTCGTTGACGGCAATCATGAGTCTTTGTGCGGCAGCGCAAAACCAGGACGCATGAAGCGAGTAAAATAAGCGCGCCATGTCCTACCAGAAACTAGACCAGACCAACCGCCGCCAACTCGCCGAGGCGCTTCGCAACGACACCTGGGTCGTGGCTTGCCTGTGCGCGAACTGGTGCGGCAGCTGCCGCGAATATGAAGCCGCCTTCCAGGCCTGGGCGGCGCGCTACCCGCAACATCATTTCGCCTGGATCGATATCGAAGACCAGGCCGACCTGGTCGGTGATCTCGACATCGACAATTTCCCCACCCTGCTCATCGAACGCGGCGCCACCGTCGCCTTCTTCGGCCCCATGGAACCCGATACCCGCCTGGCCGAACGCATCCTGCTGGCGCAAGTCGACAAGAGCGACGCCGAACTGCAAAGCGAAGCCAGCAGCTCTGCCGAGCGCCGCAGTTGGCAGCAGGACAGCAACCTGCTGGACAAGCTGGCCGACGTCATCGGCTGACCCTCGCGCTGGCCGGCCTCAGGTCAGCCAGGGATCGGTCTCCGGATGCGGAAAACGGGCGCTGACGAAATCGGCGAAGCTGCGCACCTTGGCCGACAACAGTCGTCGGCTCGGATAGACCATGGAAATGACCACCTGGCCCATATCGAAGCCCGGCAGCACCTGCACCAGCTTACCGCAGCGCAGGTCATCGCCCAGCGAATAGGAAGGCCGCAGCACGATGCCCATGCCGGCCAGCGCCAGGTCGCGCAGCAACACGCCGCTATTGGAAACCACCTTGCTGACGATGGGCACGTCCATCACCCCCGCCGCAGTATTGACGTGCCAGTGATGACGCAGATATTCATGGGAGAAGTTCAGGCAGCTATGGCGCGACAGGTCTTCTGGCTGCTCCGGCGCACCATGACGCGCCAGATAGGCGGGCGAGGCGCACAGGATCACCCGGGCCACGCCCAACTGGCGCACGATCATGCTGGCATCGAACTTTTGCATACTGCTGAAAAAGCCGATGTCGATGCCCTCTTCCACCAGATCGATGGAACGATCAGACAAGTTGATGTCCAGCGCCACCTCGGGATAGGTCTCGGCATACGCGGCCAGCATCTCGCCCAGTTGCGACTGGCCGAAACCGGCATTGGAATAGATGGCCAAGGTACCGGCCGGCCGCTTGGTCTCCAGCGACACCAGGGCTTCGGCATCATCGACCTCGGCCAGGATCATGCGCACCCGCTCCAGGTAAGCCTGCCCGGCCTCGGTCAGCGACAGACGCCGGGTGGAGCGATTGAGCAGCCGCGTACCCAGGTGCGCCTCCAGATCGGCGATGAAACGGGTCGCCACGGCATTGGAAATGTCCAGCAACTCGGCTGCCCGCACGAAACTGCCCTGCTCCACCACCTTGGCAAACACCCGCATTGATTGCAAGCGATCCATTTTTCAAGCCCCTGATTGTTCCATAAAGAGAAATAGTCAATTCCGATTAGACCCATTTCTCTTTGTCTTCGCAATATTTACACTTCTTCCATCGGTTGGCGCCATGCAACACAACCCTGCCGACCGACTTCGCCAGATCGCCCACGAGTGAGCTTTCCCACCAGGAGAGCGCTTTGCAGTCCACTTTTCAAGCCTTACTCGCCGGCATCCGGGGAAGCCCGATCCACCACTGACCCAAAGAGGATTCATCATGAACATCAAGAATATCGTCGTTGCCGCCTCCCTGCTAGCCGCTGCTGGCGCCGCCATGGCCGAAGCCCCGTATCCGCCGCAAACCCCGTTCCACTCGACCCAGACCCGTGCTGACGTCAAGGCAGAACTGCAACGCGCCCAAGCCAACCACGAGATCGCCCTGCGCAATGAGTACCCGCTGGTGCGCCAGGCCCCCTCCAAGTTGAGCCGCCAGGATGTCCAGAACCAACTGCAGCAAGCCAATCGCGCAGCACAAAGCCTGTACACCGGCGCCTGATCTGTCCCATCCTGTCGGTTGATGCATTGACCGATGTCGCACAGGCAGTGTTCCGCCTCGGCGCATCCCCCGCGTTGTACATGAATGAACGCGAACGTATGCTGACCGCACGCGTCTGAACCGCCGCACCGCAGTTCCAAGCAGTACCGTTGTTTCACCGTACCGCAGCACCACCTGCCATGCCGCCACTCATCAACGGGCGCATGACAGTTGGTGCCCCAGCCTTCAGCTTCCCTCCTCACTCCCTGCACTTTCCTTCATGGCTCCCGTTTTTTGCCGCATGGACTTCGCATTCCAGTGTCACAAGCCTGCCAAATCATGCACGCACGAGCCCCAGGATGCTCATTTCCGACGGTCAATGGCGGGTAAGGCGATTTCGGGATC
>NZ_BADI01000428.1:0-975 GCF_000333555.1 Herbaspirillum sp. B65
CCTGCCTGAAACGCTTTGCCCGGGTTTTTTTGCCCAGCGAGGACAAAGCGACATTTTTCCCGGACGAACATCTTTCTGGTTTGACTTATGACGGAGTGCACATGGTTTCATGGTATAAAGCTACCCGGACATCATTTGTTATACATCTTGGACAGGGATGAATCGCGGTTTCTATACCATCATGGCGGCGCAGTTCTTTTCGTCGCTCGCCGATAACGCGCTGCTGATTGCCGCCATCGCCCTACTTGCCGAAATGCACTCGCCAGCGTGGATGACCCCGCTGCTGAAGCTGTTCTTCGTGCTTTCCTATGTGCTGCTGGCCGCCTTCGTGGGCGCCTTCGCCGACGCCTTCCCCAAGGGCAAGGTCATGCTGGTCACCAACATGATCAAGATCGCCGGCTGTTCCCTCATGTTCTTTACGGTACACCCGCTGCTGGCCTATGCCGTGGTGGGCTTTGGCGCGGCAGCCTACTCACCGGCCAAGTACGGCATCCTCACCGAACTGCTGCCACCGGAAAAACTGGTCGCGGCCAATGGCTGGATCGAAGGGCTCACGGTGGGCTCCATCATCATGGGTACGGTGCTCGGTGGCGCACTGGTCAACCCAAAGATTTCGGCAGTGATCCTCAGCTTCGATTTCCCCATGATCGACCTGCCCATCGACACCCCTACCGAAGCCGCCCTGTGCATCATCTCCTGCATCTACATCATCGCCGCACTGTTCAACTTCTACATTCCTGATACCGGCGCCCGCTACGAGCACCAGGAACGCAATCCCGTGCGCCTCATCGTCGATTTTGCCAATTGCTTCACCACCCTGTGGAAGGACAAGCTGGGCCAGATCTCGCTGGCCGTGACCACGCTCTTCTGGGGCGCGGGGGCGACGCTGCAGTTCATCGTGTTGAAATGGGCCGAAAAGTCGCTGCACATGCCGCTGGACAAGGCCGCCATCCTGCAGGGCATCGTCGCCGTGGG
>NZ_BADI01000427.1:0-4087 GCF_000333555.1 Herbaspirillum sp. B65
TACGGCCCGAGTTCCTGCAGAATGCACTCACCTTGAACAGCCGCCGCTTCGACAAGGGCGGCGACAATTTCTACGACCAGATCTCGGCGCTGCACAAGTCGGTGCGTGGCTCGCACCCGGATGCTGCGCTGTACTGGCTCACGCGTATGCTCGATGGCGGCGCCGATCCGCGCTACCTGTCACGGCGCATCGTACGCATGGCCTGGGAAGACATCGGCCTGGCCGACCCGCGCGCCATGCAGATCGCCAACGATGCCGCGCTCACCTACGAGCGCCTGGGCAGCCCGGAAGGCGAACTGGCGCTGGGCCAGGCGGTGATCTACCTGGCCGTGGCGGCCAAGAGCAATGCCGGCTACAACGCCTATAACGCGGCACGCGCTTTCGTGAAGCAGGACAAGAGCCGGGAAGTGCCGGTGCACCTGCGCAATGCGCCGACCAAGCTGATGAAGGAGTTGGGCTATGGGCATGAGTATCGCTATGCCCATGATGAACCCAATGCCTATGCGGCGGGGGAGACCTATCTGCCCGAAGGCATAGCGGAGCCGGGGTGGTATCAGCCGGTGCCGCGCGGTCTGGAAATCAAGATCGGCGAGAAGCTGGCCACCTTGCGCCAGTGGGATGAAGAGGCCCGGAAGGAGTGATCGTTACGCCGATGCGACCTCGATATTTTTTGAATCAATTCTAGAAAGTTTTTTGCATTTCATTGAAATAGCTGCTGGCTGGCGGCTATGGCAGGAACATTTAACCTGGCTGTCATATTGCATAACTAGGATGCCACCCGTTTTAGTGATTTTCCACATATCAATCTCGGAGGCTAGATGGGTGTCGAAACTTGGAATGACGGTTACGTTAATATTTGGGAAGGCACAACCGACCGCAAAGTGCATTTGACCGGCTCCGGTTCCCACTCGGTCTACACCACGAATTACGCCATCACCTATCTGAGCATCTGGGATGGGGCAGGCAACGACGACATTGCTGTCGGCGCGCTCAACACCACCATTTACGCCAACTCTGGCAATGACCGCTATTTCATCGCCTCCGGCATCAATGCCCGGATCGACAGCGGTGCTGGATTGAAGAACATCGCCACAAATTATCTGGCAGGGTCGCTCAATATCTATGAGTCCAACTGGTGGAGTCAGCGGCACATCAACGTTTCGGCATGGCATAGCTACGTCCAGTCAGGTAATGCCAATGACACCATTTCAGCCTACGGCTTGTCCGCGGCGATTGTTGAAGATGCTGGCGGAAACAATACGGTCACGCTGAGCGGTGGGGGTTATCTCAAGGCCGATCTGGGCTGGGGCAGCATTAAAAACGGGAGCGATACCGTTCATCTCCATACGGGATGGAAAGCCGATCTCATCAAAAGCGGCGGTTCCCTGTATGTCTACAACCACAACTACCGGGGCGGCGATAGCAGCATCTGGACCCGCGGCGGGCATTGGAGCAGCAGTCTCGACAATCTTGGCTACTACGATGGTTCAGCCTATTCCCACAAGATTGACCTCAGAGTGAATCGATACGCCGATATCCAAGCGTATGGAGCAGGCTGGAATGTCATCAACCTGTGGGGATCCGACGGCAGTAGCCGGATGCGTATCTCATCGCCGGGCACCAATGAAATATGGGCCACACGGGGCGACGATGTCATCAACGTTGCCCAAGGCGGGAAGTGGACCGAGGTCAACCTGGACCATGGCAATGATGAACTGCGCATCCACTCAGGTGTCAGCGCCAAGGTCACCATGGGGCGAGGCAACAAGACCATCGTCAGCAACTACCTGGGCGGCAACCTCACCATCGAGGATTGGGGGATGTCCGGCGCACGCAACATCAATGTGCGTGCCGGAAATGTTGATGTGCATAGCGCCGGAGGAAACGACACCATCACCGTCTTCGGGCTTTGGCGCGCCAAGGTACGCGATGCGGGCGGCAACAATACGTTGGATGTGCGCGGATCGGGCGTGGAGGTAGACACCGGCGACGGCAATGACACGATCTATGTGAGTGGTGTTGCCGCCAAAGTGGCCAGTGGCCATGGCAATGACAGTATTACCCTGGATGGACTGGATGTGCGCCTCAATGACGCCGGAGTTTCTGGCGCGAAGCGGGTTCTGGCGCGCGCAGGAGGCGCCTATCTGTACACAGGCAGTGGCAACGACATCGTGGAGTTCTATGGCCTGGGCAGCCATGTGCAGACCAACGCGGGGCAGGACACCGTCATCGTGCGCGGTGTGGGGGCTTATGTAGACACAGGCAGTGGTGACGATACCGTCGATCTGCAGGCCGCAGGCGCGACCGTGACTACGGGAGATGGAAACGACACTGTCCGGAGTCTGGGCGTGGGTGGCCAGAAAGTGGATCTGGGCAATGGCAATGACACGCTGGAAGCCTACGGCGGGGCCAACATTATCCTGGCAGGACTGGCCGGCACCAAGAGCATCACCGTCGGCGGCGGTTTTAATGTGGTGCAGATGGGGCATGGTGCCAATGCGTCCATCAATACGGTCAACGCCTACGGTGGCATGAATGTCGTGCTCAGTGGGCATGGCAACAATGCAGTCAATGCCTATGGCGGCGGCAACTTTCTCATGAACGGCAATGGCCGCTACCTGGCCCATGCCTATGGCGGTCTGAATGTCGTCCTTTCAGGGCAGGGCCAGGCCGAGATCAATGCCTACGGCAGCACCAACATCGTGATGGCGGGTGACCGGGGCAATACGCTTCGTGCTTATGGCATCGGCTACCTGACCGGCATCGGCAACCTGCTCGTCTCCGGACGTGGTGATGATCGCATCAAGGTGGGCGGGCTGCTCTCTGCAGTGACCCCGCAATTAGGCGTCACGGATGACGAGTTTGGATTTGATCGCATCGTCGTCGTCGGCGCCGATGCCAGCGATACGGTCAGTAAAACGGCCCAGAATGTGCTTGGCCTGGTCGCCAGCGCCGCATTCAATGCAGGAAACATCGTCATTGCCGGCGATGGCAATAACAAGGTCAAGGCCTATGGCGGCTATAACTTTGTACAGACCGGATCGGGGCACGATGCTGTCTCCATGGTGGGCGGGTTCAATGCGGCTGTCGTTGGCAACGGACGCAATCGCATTTTTGCCATTGGCGGCAACAATATCGTGGTCGCCGGCGCAGGCGATGATGAGATGCAAGCCCTGGGTGGCGCCAATGTTTTCTTCGCCAACGCCGGCAACAACCGCATGACAGCCATCGGTGGCGGCAATCTTTTCGTCGCTGCCGACGGCAATGATGACATGCTGGCCATCGGTGGCGGCAACGTCGCCATCATGGGGGGCGGTCATAACACCGCCTTGCTGGCCGGCGGATATGGCAACCTGGTGCAAAGCGGGGCGGGCGATGACCGGGTGCTGGCACTGAGTCAATGGAACGTGATGATCCTGGGTGACGGCAACAATACCGTAGGCGCACTGGGAGGGGGCGGAAACCTGGTCTGGACCGGCAGTGGCAATGACACGGTCATTTCGCTGGGCTTGTATGTCGGCAATATCCTGCTACTCGGCGATGGCAATAATTTCGCGATATCTGGTGGCAGAGCCAACATTGTCATGGCAGGAAGCGGGCGAGATAGCGTGCTCTCGGTGGGGCAATACAATTTCGTCAGCACGGCCAGCGGCATCGATAACGTCGTCGTCGTGGGGCAATACAATCTGGTGCATACCGGCGGCGATGACGACATCGCTGCCGTCATCGGGAAACTCAATTTTGTCGATACTGGCTGGGGCAACGATGTTGCCTTGGTGGTTGGAAAGACCAATATCGTCCTGACCGAGGCGGGTGATGATACTGCCCTGGTCATTGGCCAGAACAACTATGTTTTTGCCGGCAGTGGAAACGACATGGTGGCTGTCTTTGGTGAAACCAATTACGTTCTGGCGGGGAGTGGCCATGATCTGGTTGCGGTGTTTGGAAAGAAGAATATCGTCGCTACCGACAATGAGATTGTCTTCAACGATGACGATCTGGGGGCGTTGAAAGAGTCCAAGAAAGTCAAAAGCTTCAATTCGAAAGGAAAAGACTGGTCCGGCAAGACCGGCCTGGATATCTCGAT
>NZ_BADI01000426.1:0-3353 GCF_000333555.1 Herbaspirillum sp. B65
CGTGGAGGTCAAGGTGGTGGCGGCCTATCCCGGCCCGGTGATCACCCGCTACGAGATCGAACCGGCCACCGGGGTGAAGGGCAGCCAGATCGTCAACCTGGCGCGCGACCTGGCGCGTTCCTTATCGCTGACCTCGATTCGCGTGGTGGAAGTCATCCAGGGCAAGAATTACATGGGCCTGGAACTGCCCAACCCCAAGCGCCAGATTGTGCGTCTGACTGAAATCCTCGGTTCCAAGGTCTACAACGACAGCCATTCCACCCTGACCGTGGCGCTGGGCAAGGACATCGCCGGCAACCCGGTGGTGGCCGACCTGGCCAAGATGCCGCACTTGCTGGTGGCCGGTACCACCGGCTCGGGCAAGTCGGTGGGCATCAACGCCACCATTCTTTCGCTGCTCTACAAGTCCTCGCCGCGCCAGGTGCGCCTGATCCTGATCGACCCCAAGATGCTGGAATTGTCGATCTACGAAGGCATTCCGCACCTGCTGGCGCCGGTAGTGACCGACATGCGCCAGGCCGGCCACGCCCTGAACTGGGCGGTGGAAGAGATGGAGCGCCGCTACAAGAAGATGTCCAAGCTGGGCGTGCGCAACCTGGCCGGCTACAACCAGAAGATCGCCGATGCCGACAAGCGCGGCGAGAAGATCCCCAATCCCTTCAGCCTCACCCCGGATGCCCCGGAACCGCTGGAGCAACTGGAAACCATCGTCATCATCATCGACGAACTGGCCGACCTGATGATGGTGGTGGGCAAGAAGGTCGAAGAACTGATCGCCCGCATCGCCCAGAAGGCGCGTGCAGCCGGCATCCACCTGATCCTGGCCACGCAGCGGCCCTCGGTGGACGTCATTACCGGCCTGATCAAGGCCAACGTGCCGACCCGTATCGCCTTCCAGGTCTCGTCCAAGATCGACTCCCGCACCATCCTTGACCAGATGGGCGCGGAAACCCTGCTGGGCATGGGCGACATGCTCTACAACCCGCCCGGCACCGGCCTGCCGGTACGGGTCCACGGCGCCTTCGTCTCGGACGATGAAGTCCACCGCGTGGTGGAACACCTCAAGAGCCAGGGGGAACCGAATTACATCGAGGGCATCCTAGAGGGAGGCGTGCTGGAAGACGCCGAGGGTGGCGGCGGCAGCGGTGCTGCGGCTGGCGCCGGTGGCGGCGAGGGCGATGAGATGTACGACCAGGCCGTGGCCGTGGTCTTGAAACATCGCCGCGCCTCGATCTCGCTGGTGCAGCGTCACTTGCGCATCGGCTACAACCGCGCGGCGCGCTTGCTGGAGCAGATGGAGCAGAGTGGTCTGGTGTCCACCATGCAATCCAACGGCAACCGTGAAATCCTGGTGCCGGCCGGTGCCAGCGATGCTGCCGAGTAAGTTTGCGCCAAGCGTTCACCGAGCGCTCACCCCCATCGTTCAGAACGCCCTGAAGGCCGGCCACTATCGTGCCGGCCGCCACCTCGCCGGTGGCACTCCGTCAAGAAGGAATCGAATAACATGGACAATTCCAGTCATTACAGCAACTCCAGCAACACCTCCCGCTCGCGCGGCGCGCAAGCCCGCCGCTTCAACCTGCGCCGCCTGATGATGGCTGCCGGCCTGTCGGCCCTGGCCGTGGCCGGCGCCATCACCATCACCGCGCTGACCCCGGGCCGCGCCTCGGCCGCCGCCCTGGACCAGTTCAAGCAATTCGTCAGCAGCACGCAGTCGGCCAAGGGCGCTTTCACCCAGCGCATGGTGCGCGTCGAGAACGGCAAGTCCAAGGTGGTCAACACCTCCAGCGGCAGCTTCGTGTTTTCGCGCCCGGGCAAGTTCATCTGGACCTACCAGAAGCCCTATGAACAGGTGATCCAGGCCGATGGGGAAAAACTCTTCATCTACGACAAGGATCTGAACCAGGTCACCACCAAGCAACTGGGCAATGCGCTGGGCTCCTCGCCGGCGGCCATCCTGTTCGGCAGCAATGACCTGGAAAAAAACTTCACCTTGAAGGAAGCCGGCACCAAGGACGGCCTGGAGTGGCTGCAAGCCGTCCCCAAAAGCCGCGACACCACCTTCGACAGCATCGGCATTGGCTTGAAGAATGGCACCCCGGTAGCGATGGAATTGCACGATACCTTCGGCCAGGTCTCGCTGCTCAGTTTCGACAGCTTCGAGAAGAACCCGCCGCTGAAGGTCAACAGCTTCAACTTCACCATTCCCAAGGGCGCCGACGTGTTCAACAACTGATCACGCCGGCCAGCCAAGAACACAGCCCCGCAGGCTTGCGCTTGCGGGGCTGTTCTTTTGGAGCGGCGGCTCAGGCTGGGGGCATTTGCAGCAGCGCCAGCTTGTCCGGCACATCCTTCCACTGCTCATGTCCCGCCATGGGCGGCTTGACCTGGGTGATGGGTTGCCAGCCGGGCAGCTTGGCCAGCCTGGCGTTGAGGTCTTCGAAGTGGGCCAGGGCGGCGGGCAGGTCGGTGGCGTTGTAGATGGCACCTACCGGGCATTCCGGCACGCACATGGAGCAATCGATGCAGCCATCCGGGTCGATCACCAGGAAGTTCGGTCCTTCCACGAAGCAATCCATCGGGCAGACGTTGACGCAATCGGTGTACTTGCACTGGATACAGGCATCGGTGACGACGAAGGGCATGGAGGACGGTGGAAAAAGGGCAGGGTGAAGGAAAAGGGCGAGGCCGCATTCTAGCGCCTGTGCCGATTGCCTGCTGACCGCGCATGGTTGCGCCTGATCGCCCCTGATGCGGGCCTGCTGCGTTAGACTACGGCCTTTGGTGAACGCGCCTTGCAATCCGGCGCTGCGCCCGCATCCTGATGAATATGAACTTTATTTCCGAGACCGCCCTGCGGCCCTTTTTCCTGGTTGACCTGAACCATGTGCAGGAGCCTCGCCATGGCTGACCTGTTCGCGCAAGAACCCGCCGCGCCCCTGGCCGAAGCGCTGCGTCCCAAGACCCTGGATGAGGTCATCGGCCAATCGCACCTGCTGGGCGAAGGCAAGCCCTTGCGTCTGGCCTTTCAGTCCGGCAAGCCGCACTCCATGATCTTCTGGGGCCCGCCGGGCGTGGGCAAGACCACGCTGGCGCGGCTGACGGCCACGGCGTTCCAGTGTGAATTCATCGCCTTGTCGGCGGTGTTCTCGGGCGTCAAGGATATCCGCGCGGCGATGGAGCAGGCCGAGCAGAACCTGTCCATGGGCAAGCACACCATCTTGTTCGTCGATGAAATCCATCGTTTTTCACAGTCGCAGCAGGATGCGCTATTGCCCTATGCCGAAAGCGGCCTGGTGACTTTCATCGGGGCCACGACCGAGAATCCATCGTTTGAGGTCAACTCGCGCTGC
>NZ_BADI01000425.1:0-1182 GCF_000333555.1 Herbaspirillum sp. B65
GGCGGCCANTGGTGACAGAGCGATGGCATCGAGCAGATCAATCAAGCCATCGTGCAGATGGATGAAGTCACCCAGCAGAATGCAGCACTGGTGGAAGAAGCGGCGGCCGCGGCGCAGTCACTGCAGGAGCAGTCGAGCCGGCTGTCGGAAACCGTGAGTATCTTCAAGCTGGGCAGTGGGGACTTCCGTCGCGCTACTGCCGCTGCGGCCACGATGATGCGCCATGCCGTGGATGTTACGCCGCACCCGGCGGGGCTGCCGCGTTAGCACTCAGTCTGGAAATGACGGCTAGTTTTTTTTGCACGGAAGTTATGTCCAAGACGAGTCAAGCCCACATCCGCAATACCAAGACGCCGGCGCCTCCCATGCCCAACCGGCTGGTGCGGCTGTTATCCGAAGCGCGCTGGCTGGCGCTGGTGGCCTTGCTGGCCTACCTGGCCCTGATCCTGCTGAGCTATTCCAAGGCCGACCCCGGCTGGTCGGTGGCCAGCTCGGTGTCACGCGTGGGCAACTGGGGTGGGCGCGTGGGTGCCTGGACCGCTGACCTGATGCTGTACATCTTCGGCCTGTCGGCCTGGTGGTGGTGCGTGCTGGTGGGGCGTTCGGTGTGGACCGGCTATCGCCGCCTGTCCAACCGCTTCCTGGTGGCCCAGCCGGTGGAGCCGGAGCACCAGCAGGAACCGCTGATCCGCGCCGTGGGCTTCGTCTTCATGTTGACCGGCAGCATGGGCATCGAATTCACCCGGATGCACCGTTTCGCCCCCAAGCTGCCGCATTCCTCCGGTGGCGTGCTGGGCGAGATGATCGGCACGGCCATGCAGCCCACCTTCGGCTTTACCGGCTCCACGCTGTTGCTGTTGCTGCTGTTCGGACTGGGTTTTTCGCTGCTGTTCCAGGTGTCGTGGCTGGCCGCGGTGGAGCGCATTGGCGGTCTGATCGAAGATGGCCTGTTTGCGGTGCGCGACTTCTTCGCCGCTCGCGCCGACCGCCGTGCCGGCCAGGAAGCCGCGGTCAAGCGCGAGGAAACCGTGGTGCAGGAACGCGCCAAGATCGTGGAAGCCCCGCCGATCCGCATCGAGCCGCAGATCGTGGAAGTGCAAAAGTCCGACCGCGTGCAGAAAGAAAAGCAGAACAGCCTGTTCGATGACTTGAACAGCGAAACTGCGCCGCTGTCGCTGCTGG
>NZ_BADI01000424.1:0-5031 GCF_000333555.1 Herbaspirillum sp. B65
CGGTAGGAATCTCGCGTGGCAACTTCTATCATCATTTCAAAAGCAAGGATGACATCCTCTCGGCCGTGATCGGTTTGCGGCTGACGCAACGCCAGAGCCTGCTTGAGCGCTGGGAAATGCAGGATGAACAGCCAGCCTNCCGCATCCGCAGCTTTATCCAGATCCTGCTCGTCAATCAATCCAAGATCATGAAGCACGGCTGTCCGGTAGGAACACTGTGTACTGAACTGGCCAAGCGCATGGTGCAGCGGGCGCGGCGCCTGGGCTTCGGCGCCAAGTTGTGCATCCACCCGCGTCAGGTGGCCGGGGTCCGGCACGGCTTCATGCCCAGCGAGCAGGAACTGGCCTGGGCTGAGGAAGTGATGGCGGCGGTGCGTGCCAGCGATGGCGCTGCCATTTCGTTCAAGGGCAGGATGATCGACAAGCCGGTGATCCTGCAGGCTGAACAATTCCTGCGCGTGGCCGGGCGTTGGTTTGATTGAGCGCGGATTGAGCCGGCCGGGGCTCGTGTAACCTAGGCGTTTTCCAACCAGGAGGGAGACGACACCATGAAGATCCATGCCGCCGTGCTGCGCCAGACGACCGAGGCCCACCCGTTTGCGGTGAGCCAGCCGCTGAAGATCGAGCAACTCGACCTTGATCCACCCGGCCCCGGTGAAGTGCTGGTGAAGATGAAGGCAGCCGGCCTGTGCCACTCCGACCTGTCGGTCATCACTGGCGTGCGTCCTCGTCCGGTGCCCATGGCGTTGGGACATGAGGCCTCGGCCGAGGTGGTGCAGGTGGGCAGCGGCGTGTCCGACCTGCGTGTGGGCGATCTGGTGGTGCTGGTGTTCGTGCCCAGTTGCGGCCATTGCTTGCCCTGCATGGAAGGCCGCCCGGCGCTGTGCGAGCCCGGCGCGGCGACCAATACGGTGGGCCAATTGCTGAGCGGCCAGCGCCGCTTGCATGATGGCAGCGGGCACGTGCATCACCATCTCGGGGTGTCGGCCTTTGCCGATCACGCGGTGGTGTCGCGCCGCTCCTGCGTGAAGATCGAGGCCGATATCGATCCGGTGGAGGCGGCCTTGTTCGGTTGCGCGGTGCTGACCGGGGTGGGCGCGGCGGTCAATACGGCCGAGATCAAGGCCGGGACCACGGCTGCGGTGCTGGGCCTGGGCGGGGTGGGGCTGTGCGCCATGCTGGGGGCGCTGGCCTCGGGCGCGCGCGAGGTGATCGCGGTCGATCTGCACGATAGCAAGCTGGAAGTGGCGCGTGCGCTCGGCGCCACGGCCACCGTCAACGCCCGTGATCCGGACGCGGTGGAGAAGGTCAAGGCGCTCACCAAGGGGGGCGTCGATTACGCCTTCGAGATGGCCGGCTCGGTACAGGCCATGGAAGCGGCCTATCGCATGACCCGGCGCGGCGGCATGACGGTCACCGCCGGCCTGCCGGCACCGAATCAGAACTGGGCCTTGCAGCAGGTCAGCCTGGTGGCCGAGGAACGGACCGTCAAGGGCAGCTATATCGGCTCCTGCGTGCCGGTGCGCGACATCCCGCGCTACATCGGCCTGTACCAGGCGGGCAAGCTGCCGGTGGACAAGCTCATGGGCCAGCGCCTGGCGCTGGCCGACATCAATCGCGGTTTCGATCGGTTGCACAGCGGGGAGGGCTTGCGCGACCTGATCGTCTTTTAGGGCNTGTTCACATTTAATCTCGCAGATTAAATGTGAACAGGCCCTAACGCCAAAGGGCTGAGGTCATCGGCCTGCTGGCTTCAACCAGAGGAGACACGCATGACCATCATCCCACGGCGCGCGGCACTGGCCGCCTGCGTCTTTGCCACGCTGACCTTGCCGCTGGCGGCCAAGGTCGCGCTGGCCCAGTCCACCATCGTCATCAAGTTCAGCCACGTGGTGGCCAATGACACGCCCAAGGGCAAGGGCGCGGAACGCTTCAAGGAACTGGCCGAGAAAGCCACCAAGGGCCGCGTCAAGGTCGAGGTCTATCCCAATAGCACGCTCTACAAGGACAAGGAAGAACTGGAAGCCCTGCAACTGGGTTCGGTGCAGATGCTGGCGCCTTCGCTGGCCAAGTTCGGACCGCTGGGGGCCAAGGAGTTCGAGGTGTTCGACCTGCCTTACATCTTCCCCAACAAGGCGGTCTTGAAGCGTGTTACCGAAGGGCCGATCGGGCAGGGTCTGTTCCAGCGCCTGGAAAGCCGGGGCATCAAGGGCCTGGCCTATTGGGATAACGGCATGAAGGTGATGACGGCCAACCGTCCCTTGCACCAGGTGGCCGACTTCCGCGCGCTGAAGATGCGCATCCAGTCTTCCAAGGTGCTGGATGAACAGTTCCGGGCGCTCAAGGCCAATCCGCAGGTGCTGGCGTTTTCCGAGGTGTACCAGGCGATGCAGACCGGGGTGGTCGATGGCAGCGAGAACACACCCTCCAATATCTATACGCAGAAGATGTATGAGGTGCAGTCCAACCTGACGGTGTCCGATCATGGGTATATCGGTTACGCGGTGATCGTCAACAAGAAGTTCTGGGATGCCTTGCCGGCAGATGTGCGCACGCAACTGGAAGGGGCGATGAAGGAAGCGACCATCTACGCCAACAACATCGCTCAGAAAGAAAACGACGATGCCCTGGCTGCCATCAAGGCCAGCGGCAAGACCAAGGTCTATACCTTGAGCGAAGAAGAGAAGGCCCAATGGCGCCGTGCGCTGCTGCCGGTACACAAGTCCATGGCCACGCGCGTGGGGCCCGAATTGATCGAGGCGATCTATAAGGAAAGCGAGGCGGCCGGGGTCAAGATGAATTGAAGCGCTTGCCGTAATAGCCCGATACCACGGCCTGCGAGGATGCAGGCCGTTTTTTTAGGTGGGCCACCAGGGGCTGTAAAACTTACTTTTTCTTGCGTTCGACAATGTAATGCTCGGCCGCGGTGACGGCGTTCTGCAGGGCTTCCATCTTGGAATTGCCCGGCTTGAAATCACCGAACTCGTGGGTGGTGCGGTCCGGTAAGTCGATATGGACGAAGGCCGTCCATTTGCCGTCAGTACGCAATACCGGAGTCAGTTTGATGGTCGCGTCGAGATACTTGCACGCGATGGCGCCTAGGGTGGTGGACATCTTGCTTGGAAGCGGGGCGGCGGCAAGTTCTGCCATGACCGACGCCTGCTGTCTGGGTGGCGAATCAAGTGCGCAATGATGCCACAGCCTGAACGATCCTGCCGTGCAGGATATCAAGGTTTTACCAGATTTTACGAGTCAATGGCTTGACGCAAGGCGTTGCCTGGAGGGCGTGCCTTGCTGGTCAAGCTTGTTTTGCTTGCTTTTTGCGTAAGCAATAAGCGAGTCAATGAGCGCCCAGCAGCAAGTCCAGGTTCTGCACGGCTGCGCCCGAGGCGCCCTTGCCCAGGTTGTCGAATACCGCGCACAGCAGGATGTGGCCTTCGGTGGCATTGCCGAACACGCCCAGCGTCATGTCGTTGCTGCCGTTGTGGCGGGTTGGATCGAGCTGGGCCGTGGCAGCGCTTTGTTCGGCATCGAGCACGTGGACGTGGCGCGCCCCGGCGTAATGCGCCTGCAGCACGGCGCGCAGGCGCTCCAGGCTGGCCGGTGCCGGCAGCAGGCGTTGATGCAAGGCGATGGACAGCACGATGCCTTGGCTGAAGGCGCCATAGGACGGCACGAATATGGGGCGCTGCGACAGGCCGGCGTGCAATTGCATTTCCGGCGGATGCTTGTGCGCCAGGCCCAGGCCATATGTCACGAAAGGCGCGGCGCTGGCCGCTTGCGGGCCTTCGTACTGTTCCACCTGGGCACGACCGCCGCCCGAATAGCCGGAGACTGCATGGATGGCCAGCGCATAGTCGGACGGCACCAGGCCGGCTTGCACCAGCGGACGCAACAGCGCAATGGCACCGGTCGGATAGCAGCCGGGATTGCTGATGCGCTGCGCGCTGGCGATGGCCTCGGCCTGGCCGGGTGCCATTTCGGGGAAGCCATACACCCAGCCTGGGCTGGTGCGATGGGCCGAGCTGGCATCGATGACACGGACCTTGGGATTTTCAATCAGCGCCACCGCTTCGCGGGCGGCGGCGTCGGGCAGGCACAGCAGGGCGATGTCGGCGCTATTGATGGCTTCGGCGCGGCGCCGCGCCTCCTTGCGCTCGGCTGGCGGCAGGGTCAGCACGCGCAGGTCGGTGCGACCGCGCAGGCGTTGGTGGATCTGCAGACCGGTGGTGCCTTGGTCGCCGTCGATGAAGATGAGGGGAAGAGTGCTCACGCTGTGCTCCAGTGCAGGAAGGGTTGCGCCGATGAAAGCGGCGGGGTTGACCAGTGAGTTGCATGGTGCGCCCGATCGTATAATTGGAAAAGTTGAATATCACAAAGAGATCGTTCAGCTTTTCTGAATCAACGTTCTTGTCCCCGGGAGTCTTGTCATGCGTGAATTGAGCCTGGACCGCCTGCGCACCCTGGTCGCCATCGCCGATCTGGGTTCCTTTGCCGCTGCCGCACGCGCCTTGCACCTGGCACCGCCCACGGTGAGCCTGCACATCAGTGAACTGGAAGAGCGCATCGGCGCGCCGTTGCTGTTGCGCCAGCGCAGTCAGGTCCGGCCTTCGGGGATAGGAGCGACCTTGGTGGCGCGCGCACGCCAGTTGTTGGCGGCGGCCGAACAGGCGCTGGAAGAAGTGGGGCGGCAGGTGCAGGGCCTGGCTGGGCGGGTGCGCCTGGGGGCCTCCACCGGGGCCATCGCCTATCTGCTGCCGCAGGTGCTGGAGCGACTGGGACAGAGCCATCCTGGCATCGATGTGCAGATCCACATCCTGACCTCGCAGGAAACCCTGTCGCAACTGGTCGAGGGCAGCCTGGACGTCGGCCTGGTGGCCTTGCCGCAGTCGCCCGTGGGGGGCTTGACGGTGAAGCCCTGGCGGCGTGATCCGGTGATGGCTTTCGTGCCGGCGGCGTGGCACGCACCGCGGGTGGTGACGCCGACCTGGCTGGCGGCGCAGCCCTTGATCCTCAATGCCCCGGAAACCC
>NZ_BADI01000423.1:0-2879 GCF_000333555.1 Herbaspirillum sp. B65
CACTCGGACCTGATGATCCTGCTCGCTCGCACCACGCCACTGGATCAAGTGCAGTAAAAGTCAGAGGGCATGTCGATCTTCATCGTCGACCTGAAACAGGCCATCGGACGCGGCCTGGAGGTGCGGCCCATCGCCAATATGGTCAATCACGAGACCAATGAACTTTTCTTCGACCATCTCGAGATCCCGGCCGAGAACCTGATCGGTGAGGAAGGGCAGGGCTTCAGGTACATCCTCGATGGCCTCAATGCTGAGCGCACCCTGATTGCCGCCGAGTGCATCGGCGATGGTTACTGGTTCATCGACAAGGCTGCGCAGTACGCCAAGCAGCGTATGGTGTTCGATCGTCCCATCGGCATGAATCAGGGCGTGCAGTTCCCGATTGCCGAGGCCTATATTGAACTGGAGGCGGCCAACCTGATGCGCTATCGGGCCTGTGCCTTGTTCGATGCCGGCCAGGCTTGCGGTGCCCAGGCCAATATGGCCAAGTACCTGGCGGCCAAGGCGTCGTGGGAAGCCGCCAATGTCTGCCTGCAGACCCATGGCGGCTTCGGCTTTGCCTGCGAATACGACGTCGAGCGCAAGTTCCGCGAGACGCGCTTGTACCAGGTGGCACCGATCTCGACCAACCTGATCTTTTCCTACGTGGCCGAGCACATTCTCGGCTTGCCACGTTCCTTCTGAAGCGGATCATCCCAACCGGAGTCCTCATGTCGCACGCCACTGGCCCGCTCGCGGGCATTACCGTCATCAGCCTGGAACATGCCATCGCCGCGCCGTTCTGCACGCGCCAACTGGCCGACCTGGGCGCGCGCGTCATCAAGATCGAGCGCCCCGGCGTGGGGGATTTTGCGCGGGGTTACGATGCGCGGGTCGATGGTCTTTCTTCACACTTCGTCTGGACCAACCGTTCCAAGGAAAGCCTGACCCTGAACCTCAAGGATGAAGCCGGCAAGCGCATCATCGACCAGTTGCTGCAACAGGCCGATGTGCTGGTGCAGAACCTGGCGCCGGGTGCGGCTGCCGCGCTGGGCCTGTCGGCCCCGGTGCTGCATGAAAGGCATCCGCGCTTGATCGTCTGCGACATTTCCGGGTATGGCGAGGATGGTCCTTATCGCGACAAGAAAGCCTATGACCTGCTGATCCAGAGCGAGGCCGGGTTCCTGTCGGTGACCGGCACCCGCGATGACGTGGCCAAGGCCGGTTGCTCGATTGCCGACATCGCCGCCGGCATGTATGCCTATTCCAATATCCTGGCTGCGCTCATCCAGCGTGGGCGCGATGGACGGGGTAGTCACATCGACCTGTCCATGCTGGAGGCGCTGGCCGAGTGGATGAGTTTTCCGCTGTACTACGCCTACCAGGGCGCCAGCGCCCCGCAGCGTTCCGGGGCCGAGCACGCCACCATCTATCCGTATGGCCCGTTCACGGCGGGCGATGGCAAGACCGTGATGCTGGGTTTGCAGAACGAGCGCGAATGGAAAGTGTTTTGCGAAGTGGTGCTGGAGGATGCGGCGCTGGCCAGCGATGCGCGTTTTTCCAGCAATGCACTTCGACACGAACATCGCGAGACCTTGCGCCAGTTGATCCTGAGCATGTTCGCCGACATGACCGCCGAGCAGGTAGTGGCGCGGCTGGATCAGGCGCAGATTGCCAATGCCCGCGTCAATACCATGCATGATCTGTGGCAACACCCGCAACTGGCTGCACGTCAGCGTTGGACCGAGGTCGATACGCCGGTGGGCAAGGTGGCGGCCTTGTTGCCACCGGGCGCCAACGATCGCTACGACTACCGCATGGAAGCCATTCCTGCGCTGGGCCAGCATACCGAGGCCATCCTCGGGCAACTGGGATACGACGCCGCCGGCATCGCCGCCCTGCGTGAACGGGGAGCCGTGTGATGAGCACCAGGCCAGACTGGGCGGCTGCCAGCAGCTACCTGTTCGTGCCGGCCAACCGGCCCGAGCGCTATGCCAAGGCACTGCAGAGCGGGGCCGATGCCGTCATCGTCGACCTGGAAGACGCAGTGGCTCCGTCGCAGAAGGAAGCGGCGCGTGCCACGCTGGCGGGCTGGCTGCAGGAGCAGGCTGCCCAGCCGCGCATATGGGTGCGCATCAATGCCGCCGATACGGTTTGGCACCAGCAGGACCTGTTGACGTTTTCTGCACCATCGCTGGCCGGCATCGTGCTGCCCAAGGCGGAAGATGCGGCCACGGTGGCGTCCGTTGCCGCGCACCTGGGCGCGGGACGCCGCTTGATTGCCTTGATCGAGAGTGCGGCGGGTTTGGCCGCCATGCGCCAGATTGCTGCCGTGCCCGGCGTGCAGCGCCTGGCTTTCGGTGCCATCGATGCCCAGCTCGACCTGGGGATGCAATGCGGGCCGCAAGAAGAGGAGTTGCTGCCTCTGCGGGTGGAAATGGTGATGGCCTCGCGCCTGGCCGGGATTGCGCCGCCCATCGATGGCGTGACCACCGCTTTCAATGACGACGCCTTGCTCGCGCGCATGGTGCAGCGGGCGCGGCGCCTGGGCTTCGGCGCCAAGTTGTGCATCCACCCGCGTCAGGTGGCCGGGGTCCGGCACGGCTTCATGCCCAGCGAGCAGGAACTGGCCTGGGCTGAGGAAGTGATGGCGGCGGTGCGTGCCAGCGATGGCGCTGCCATTTCGTTCAAGGGCAGGATGATCGACAAGCCGGTGATCCTGCAGGCTGAACAATTCCTGCGCGTGGCCGGGCGTTGGTTTGATTGAGCGCGGATTGAGCCGGCCGGGGCTCGTGTAACCTAGGCGTTTTCCAACCAGGAGGGAGACGACACCATGAAGATCCATGCCGCCGTGCTGCGCCAGACGACCGAGGCCCACCCGTTGCGGTGAGCCGCCGTGA
>NZ_BADI01000422.1:0-11154 GCF_000333555.1 Herbaspirillum sp. B65
GACTACTGATGTGACCATCCTGCGCTTTGTGCATACATGAACATCGGGTGGCTATACCGTGGGCCCCCAGGTGCTGCTCCCTTTCGCCAGTCTGCGCAGTGGTCGCGACATCAAGGCGCTAGGCAATGAGAATGCACTTGGTGACTTGATCCTGGCTGCACCGGTCTGGCTCATCAACGATCCAACGAAATCGACCTTCTTCGCCGTGGCTCCCTATCTCTACCTGCCCACTGGATCGTATTCCGACAGTCGCGCGCTCAACGTCGGGGAGAACCGCTGGAAGTTCGACCTGCAAGCGGGTCTGGTCCAGCAGATATCCGGTCCCTTGTATCTCGACCTGACGGGAGATGTCATGGCCTTTGGCAAGAACAACGATTACGGAAGTGGTCGCGGCAGTATGCGTCAGGCGCCGCTTTATCAATTGCAGTCCTATCTGCGCTACCAGTTTTCTGCCACCACCAACGCCAGCGCTGGGCTCTCGCGCACCTGGGGCGGAGAAACCACTGTCAATGGGGTGGATAGCCACGACCAACCCAATCAGTTGAAGATTTCCTTCGGTGGCAGCACCTTCGTGGGACCCAAGACGCAGATCATGGGCAGTATCGGTCGCGACTTGTCGGTGGACAACGGCTTCAAGGAAAACTTCCGTCTGAACCTGCGATTGCTGCAGATCTTCTGAGCGAGCGGGAAGCCATCGTGGTGCGCGCTTGACCCACCCGATGGCTCACGGCTTGAGTGCAGGCCGCAGGGCGGGCAAGCCCTGCCGTTTGAGTTTACCAGTTTGCCTTGAAGGATTGACTATGAAGCTGAGTATCGTCTCTCGCCTGAACCTGGTGAGTTTTGCGTTGGCGCTGGGATTGCTGGTTGTCAGTAGTACTGCCTGGATTTCACTGAACGAGGTCTCGGCGGTCGCCGAGCGCACTGCCAGTGTGCGGGTAAAACAATTGCAACGCATTGCGGATGTGGAATTGATGATCACGCGTATCTCGGCACAGTTGCGTCATACCATGCTCAATGCCAGGCAGCCGCAGGCCGTGGCCGAGATGCAGGCGGCCATGCGCAGTGACGAAAAGAAACTGGGCGAAATCTTCGTCGACTATAAAAAGGAAATCCATACCAAGGAGGGGGAAGAGTTTTTCGCCAGAGCAGTCACCTACAAGACCGGATTCTGGGATGCCGCGCAATCCAATATCAAGCTCATTGAGGCCGGTATCGCCTCTGGCAATCAGGATGCGGCCTTTGCGTTTCTCAATGAGAAGACCCTACCCGCGCTCAATATCTGGCTCAATGGTTTGATAGGGGAAAAGAAGGTGCAGTCGGATCTGCTGCTGGAGCAAATCGCACTGATCCAGGAAAGCACCAAGACCTTGCGCAATCTTCTGGTAGGACTGACCGCCATCGTCATTGCTGGTCTGGTGGCGTTTTCCTGGTATTGCTCCGGTGTACTGCGTCGGCGCTCGCAGCAGGCACAGCGGGTGGTGGAGCATATCCGTGATGGCGACCTCATGGTCAATGCCCGGGACGATGAACGTGACGAATTCAGTCCTTTGTTCAAGGCGCTGTCCGATATGCAGAGTTCGCTGGAGCGCGTGGTGTCCTCGGTGCGCAAGGGTTCGGAAAGGGTGGCCACTGCCTCGGCCGAGATCGCGCAGGGCAACCAGGACTTGAGCCGGCGCACCGAACAGCAGGCCAGCGCGTTGCAGCAGACCGCCGCCACGATGGAGCAACTCAATACAACGGTACGTAACAATGCCGACAGCGCCAGGCAGGCAAGTCAGTTGGCCCAGAGCGCTTCGGCAGTCGCGGTCGAAGGAGGCGAGGTCGTGGGGCGGGTGGTCAGCACCATGCAGGGCATCAGTGACAGCAGCCGCGAGATCGGTGACATCATCGGTGTCATTGATGGCATCGCTTTTCAGACTAACATCCTGGCGCTCAATGCGGCAGTGGAAGCCGCGCGTGCAGGCGAAGAAGGGCGCGGCTTTGCCGTGGTGGCCAGCGAAGTGCGCAATCTGGCACAGAGGAGCGCCGCGGCGGCCAAGGAGATAAAGACCTTGATCAGCCGTAGCGTAGAGCAGGTCGAGCAAGGCAACTCGTTGGTCGATCAGGCCGGCAAGACCATGGATGAGATCGTGAGCTCAATCGGGAGTGTTAGCACTATCGTGGCGGAAATCAGTTTCGGCCAGCGTCGAGCAGACTTCGGGTATTTCTCAGGTAGGTGAGGCAGTGAGCATGATTGACCAGGCTACTCAGCAAAATGCGGCCCTGGTCGAACAGAGTGCGGCCGCAGCAGAGAGCCTCAAGGGCAGGCGCAGCAGCTCGTGCACGCCGTTGCAGCCTTTAATCTGGAGGCAGACCTAGCGGAGTAGTAGCTGGCTCTGGCGGTTTCTAAGCAGCGCTTGCCTAACCTGTGTGGGACATGAAATTGATGATCAATTGGTGATCGATCACCAATTGATCAAGTTTCGTACAAGCAGAGAATCAATGTTTGGGCCAGGTGATGCCCACGCTTTTCATTCCCTTGGCCACATCCATTTCTGGATGGGCCAGCACCACGTCGCGGTAGGATGGGCTGCCGATGACAGCCGGTTTGAACTTGGTGAGAAAGGCCGTGACTTCTTCCCGGATATCGGTAGGTACCGCGAAGTTGTCGTAGCACTCGTCCATGCATTCCATTACCGCTTGCCAGTGAACCTCGGTGAGGCCCATTCCGCGGTGTGCCGTCACCATGTCGCGCCCTCTGTACTGCGCATTTCCGCCCCAGTGAACCGACAGAAAATCGACAAAATTGATGTGCTCCTTCTGGAAGGTGGATTCCGACATATGGCTCCAGATATGGCCTATGTCCGGGTGCTTCATACAGGTTCGCAGTACTTCTCCTGCGAACTTGTAGATCGCGTCATAGCCTCCCAGACGTTCATAGAGGGATGGCTTTTGCAGCTCGGATGCTTGAGTTTCATTCATGTTACGCATTCTCCATTTTTGATGTGATTCAGATATGTCGGTTGGTAGGGAGTCGCCTCCATACCGTGTCGAGAAACGCGCAAGCGGGAACGCTGCAATTGAATCCCACGAACTAGCTTGCGGTGATCAAGGTAGCGAGGATGGTTCATTGCAGCTTGCTTCTGAGGGTCAATCGACTTGACGAAAATGGACAGCGATTGTTGCGTCTTGAACAGCCCCTGGTGGAGGTCTGAGATATCCGCACTGTCCTGGGCCAGTTCCTTGATCAACTGCGTCACCGTTCGGCACGCCAGGCTCAGTTCGCCATGCGCCCCCCCCCACGGACTACCAGGTCAATACGCCGCTGGACGACTCGGGCAATGCGATTGGTCCGTCGGTGACGACGCTCACGGGCTATAGCGCATACACGGGCGTCAATATTCCTGACAGCACTAATGCCTATGGGGACAGTAGTGGGCTGGGGCAGCAGACGCTCAACCAACCTCAAACACTTCGACCTGCATGGGTTCCTGAAGGCGAGCCGGTGTTACATTCAAGGTATCCAGACGGAACGCCGGTGTTTGATGGAATGCAGCCTGGAAAAATCACTGGTCCGCTGACGGATTCACAAGGGAAACTTGTTAGCGATCCGCACACGGTACGACAATTTGATCCAGTCAACGGCGGAGTTTATAAGGCACGTGAATACGGTGCGAATGGTATTCCTATCCGGGATATAGATTTTGCGCATCCGACGTTCCCGAATGGTACGCTGCGGCCCGATCATACGGCCCCTGAGCAGTATTTCTACATTCCCAATGATCCGCTGAATCCGAAGGCTGGATATAACGCGGTCCTGGACAACCGATTGGTGGCTGATTATGAATTTATCTATTCCAGCGTGGAGAGAGGGGCATTACCTAAGTCTTGAAGAGATTCTTCGAGCACTGGGTGATGTTTGCAGCGAATTTCAGTGGACCTTGCACGCGGACGATGTGGCTCCCGAGCCAGGAACTGATGTGTTGCTTGGACTCGATCCAGGCCAGCCCCTTAGCTACTCAACGCTATTGAGAATGGTGACGCCGCAGTTGCAGGTTATCGACGGTGAAGCGGTTGCTGTCGATCCGGTTAGTAGCGAAAAGCGGCTTCTGATTCGAGCGGTCGATAGTACATCTTGGGACATTGAAACTGAGATGCAAAGCGTCGTCGATAAAGTTCGCGAATGTTATCCATGGGCGACGGCAAGGCTTGATTAACCTCTGCAAAATCTTTTGCAATCCAAAAAAATATCCGTTAGCTGGTTGGGAAGTGCAAGCCAATTGCACTCTTGACCGTACCCGTCAGTCTGCCTGAAGTCGATCGACAGAATACCCATGCGCCGGATCAGTGAGCGGACCTTCACCTAAGTTCGCCAAATGATTCCGATCCATCAGATGTACCCTGGGAGTTATGCAATGATGATTCGCCGTAGATATTCCTTCTCCAAAGCCGCAGAAAATCGCCCGACTCACCTCCCCTGGCGAGCGCTGATCATTTCATGCTTGCTGGCTTGGCATGTGACCGCACATT
This sequence comes from Herbaspirillum sp. B65, assembly GCF_000333555.1. Classification (NCBI taxonomy): domain Bacteria; kingdom Pseudomonadati; phylum Pseudomonadota; class Betaproteobacteria; order Burkholderiales; family Oxalobacteraceae; genus Herbaspirillum; species Herbaspirillum sp. B65. The sequence continues at coordinate 4,510 of NZ_BADI01000422.1, forward strand.
CTCAAGACATTCCGCCCTATCTCCAGACTGCGCGAGATTTGGTCAATGACGTCAAACCTGAAGATAACTCTTATCAGCATCACGGCTGGATAAAGCTAAAGGGAGAATCCACCTTGTTTGGGAAAGTAGAAGTTTCAGAAGTCCACGCGGACTGTAGCGGACTGATAGATGCACTCCTGGAACGATCGGCCCCTCAGGTCTTAAAAGTATTTCGTTCGCAGAATTGGAAATCGTATCCGAAAGCAGAAAACTATTACGCTGCAATTTCTACTGATAATGGCTTCGAGTTCAGAAAGAGAATGGAAGACGTCGAACCCGGCGATATTTTTGCCGCCAAGTTCGACAATGAGATGGACACCGGCCATGTGATGCTGGTAGACGCCAAGCCAAGACTGATTGAAACCCCCATTGAACCGATCGTCGCTGATACCCAGCAATGGGAAATTGTCGTCATCGATTCGTCCAGCTCGCATGGAAAAACTGATACACGCTTCCGTGCAAGCGGAAAGAAACAGACAGGTATCGGCCGTGGAAGTGTGCGCGTATACACTGATAAGGCTGGCCAGTTGGTAGGCTGGGTCATGACGATGAGCCCCCGCCAGAAATTCAAAAGCAACGGATCACTGGCCATTGGCAAACCTGTTTTGTAAGTGGCCGTTGGCTAGCCTGATTTTGTGTTCATCCGATACTTGATGAGCATACGCAGCAAATCGACGATGGGCATGATTTGCGGCTGTGTTTTTACGCTCGACGTAGTCATGCGTCATGTATGTGCCTGACAAAATGCTGACGCAAAACGCAGCGAAAAATCTCGCGCAAGAAATCGTGGGCGCCAGTAAACTGAGCCCCACCAATCAGGGAGTCATTAGTCACGCGAGCCGTGCAAACAAGTTGCGCCGACCGGCATCGCTGTCACATCACAATCATGAAAAAAACCATTCTGCTGACCCTTGGCCTGGCAGTAACGATGTTGCTTGCCGGCTGCGCCTCGACCGTGCGTAACTACGGCCCGGATGAGCGCTTCTCCGATACCGAAGCCATGGCCGGCTCCACTGCAACACCCGAGCAGTGTGCTCGCACAAGCGATGCCGTATGGGTGAGCGGCCCCGGCTTCCAGGAATGTATCCGCTACTTCCCCTCGCACGATTTCAGCAGCGGCCAGGTCGAGCGCGCCATCGTCTTCATGGCGGGCGATGTGATCATCGGACGCACGATAAGCTCGGCCTATTCCAGCCTGACCCCGCACATCCTGCAGAAGCGTGCCGAGCAGGAGCGGCTGCGCGGCGATACTCCCTATCTGATCCTGGGTCGGCCGGGCACCGATGGCAGCAGCGGCGACGAGAAACGGCGGCGCACGCAATATGAAACCCTGGTCGTTAATGCCGCCATCGATAAAATCAAGGCCAAGTACGGCATCCGCGTCTTCGGTCTGGTCGGCCAATCGGGCGGCGGCGGGCTGGTGGCTGCGCTCATCGCCGAGCGCAGCGATGTGCTGTGTGCGGTGCCGTCGTCGGGCGCCACTGCGGTCAAGCACCGCTTCATGTCGATGGGCATGAACGTCGATACCACCGGCACCTCCGCCGCCGATGTCTGGGATCCCGTCGAACAGATCAGCCGCGTGCATCCCATGCCCGGCTTCCGCATGTTCGCCACCAGCGATCTTCAGGACAGCGATGTCGGTTTCAGATCGCAGGCGTATTACGTCAATGCTGCGCGCCAGGCGGGACTGCCAGTGATCCAGTTGATCGTGGAGGCATCGGGACCAGCCCATCATCAGACTTTCGGCGTGGGTAATCGGGTGGTTGAGGATTGCATGAATGGTTTGTCCACCAACTATATCGTGGCGACGTATTCAGGCATGGCCAACAATTATCCAGACATGGATGGCCTGGCCCGCAAGGCGCGGATGCAGCGGCAAGCGGAAGCGCAGGAGCAGGGCAAGAAGTAGCAGGGATCTGCTCTGACGGCTTTGCCATACAAGGCCGCGCAAGGTGGGTTTACGGATGTCGCTGAACCAGTGATGGCCGTGATCTTTCCAACAGAAGATCGTCGCCGCGTGCTTGGGATTCTTGAATCCCGGCTTGGTCGGCAACTACCCCGTCAGCGCAGACCCATCTCGTCTGCGCTGAATAACATAAAAGCCGCAAGTCCAACGACTTGCGGCTTTTATGTTTTATGCCGGATCTGATTGGGGCATTAAGAAACGCCACCTTCAACGCTGTGATGCCACTGTATTCTTGGCGGAGGCTGTGAGATTCGAACTCACGGACGGGTCACCCCGTCGGCAGTTTTCAAGACTGCTGGTTTAAACCACTCACCCAAACCTCCTTGCAATGCAGCCGGGCCAGTTGCCCGTCGCATGAGGGCCGCATTATACATCACATCACTGGTTTTGCAGCCAGCGCTTGCCAAACTGCAACGAGTCCGCGCCCCACCGCCACGCTCGCCGCTCCAGGCCGATCAGAACGTGCCCGGATAGGCCCCGCCATCCATCAACAGATTCTGCCCGGTGATGAAGCCGGCCTGCGCACTGCACAGGTAAGCGCAGGCATCACCAAATTCGGCCGGGTCGCCAAACCGTCCGGCCGGATTGAGCTTGCGCCGGTCCGCCAGCACTTCGTCGACCGTGCGCCCACTCTGCTGGGCTGCGCCGGTGGCGGTGGAGCGCAGGCGGTCGGTTTCGAACGGGCCCGGCAGGAGATTGTTGATGGTCACGTTATGCGCCACCGTTTTGCGCGCCAGGCCGGCGACAAAGCCGGTCAGCCCGGAGCGGGCGCCGTTGGAAAGGCCCAGGATGTCGATCGGGGCGCGCACCGCGCTGGAGGTGATGTTGACGATGCGCCCGAAACGGCGTGCGATCATGCCATCGACGGTGGCCTTGATGAGCTCGATGGGAGTGAGCATGTTGGCGTCCACCGCTGCGATCCAGTCATCTCGCGTCCACTCGCGAAAATCGCCCGGCTTGGGGCCGCCGGCATTGGTCACCAGAATGTCCGGGGCCGGGCAGGCGGCCAGGGCCAGGGCGCGGCCTTCCGGGGTGGTGATGTCGCACACCACGGTGCGCACGCTGGCGCCGGTGGCGGCCACTTCCTGGCGGATTGCCGCTGCCGCCGCTTCCAGCGCTTCGGCACCACGCGCCAGCATGGTCACGTGGACGCCTTCGCGTGCCAGCGAGAGCGCGCAGGCGCGGCCCAGGCCCTTGCTCGATGCACAGACGAGGGCGGTCTTGCCCTTGATTCCCAGATCCATTCGTTTTCCTTTGCTAAAGAGGGCGCGCTGCGACCGCCAGGACGGCGATGGCAGGCTGCGCTACACTGTCGGGCCTGACCAGCGGCGGGCCGGGGCTACTTCTTCATCACCATGTAGATGGCCAGCGCAATGAGGGCGATCACGCCCATCTCCAGCGCAAAGACGATGACGCCGCTCATGTCAGTCTCCTTTTTATCCTTCGATGTTGCCGCTGCAGGACGCTGCCCGGCGGCAGAGGCAACACTTTACACCGATGACGGCTTCCTTGTTTTTCTCTGGCATGGTCAATTTTCTGCTCGGCGCTGCACTGGGCGCCATGGGCGGCTTGTTTGGCATCGGCGGCGGGCTCATCGCCATTCCGGTGCTGGGTTACCTCTACGGCATGGACCAGCAACTGGCCCAGGGGACGGCGCTGGTGATGATCGTGCCCAACGTGGTGATCGCCTTCTGGCGCTACAAGCAGCGTAACCGGATCGAATGGCGTACGGCGGCCATGATGTGTGTGCCGGCCGTCTTCACCACCTATGCTGCCGCACGCTTGGCCACTGCCATGAATGCGCGCAGCCTGCATGTCTGTTTCGCCGCCTTCATGGGGCTCCTGGCGCTGTACTACCTGTGGACGCTGCTGGGTCGCAAGCGCAGCGTGCAATCTTCATTGCTGCTGGGGCCTGCCTATATTCCATTTGTGGGCGTGGCGGCAGGGGCCTCGGCGGGGTTCTTCAGCGTGGGTGGGGCGATCGTCGCAGTGCCCTTGCTGACGGCCTTCTTCGGTGCCACGCAGACCGCAGCGCAAGGGCTGGGGCTGGCGATGGTCACCCCAGGGGCATTGGTGGCGCTATGGACCTATGCTCAGGCCGGGCATGTCGATTGGGCAGTGGGCCTTCCCATGGCCTTGGGTGGGGTGCTCAGTATTTCCTGGGGCGTGGCCCTGGCGCACCATCTGCCAGAGCGGCGCCTGCGCATCCTGTTCTGCGCGGCGTTGCTGGCGCTGTCGGTGTGGATGATGATGGGCGGTTGAGTTTGCCAGGGCGCCTTGTCAGGTGCCGGTCTTGGCGTTGAGGAGCAGAGCTTTGTCGTCATCGCTGGGCTGGGCCGTCTGTTCTCGGATGAATTCGACCAGGTTGCGGGCATGGGGCGAAAGCGTTTCCATGTTCTGGACCACCATGCTGCGCTCGCGCACACTCCACGGGTCGCTCAATTCCACCACCGCCAATTGCATGGTCTGTTGATGTCGTAGTGCCGCCGAGCGCGGGACGATGCCGATGCCGACATTGGTTTCTATCATGCGGCACATGGCTTCGAAGCTGCGCACCTGGATGCGCAGCTTGAGCCTTTGTCCATGCTCGGAGACGATCCGGTTGAGGAAGTGGTGCAGGGTGCTGCCCTCGTGCAGACCGATGTGCTCGTACTCCAGCGTGTCGAGGAAGGCAATGCTGCCGGCGCCGGCCAGCGGGTGTTCCAGGGCAGTGGCCAAGACCAGGCGGTCGGTGGAGAAGTTCAGGATCTGCAGGCCATCGCCTTGCACCGGACCGGCGACGATGCCGATGTCGGCCGTGCCTTCCTGGATGCCACGCAGGATGTCGTGGTTCAGGCGTTCTTCGAGCGCGACGTTGACCTGCGGATGGCGGGCCAGGAACTTGCCCAGGATCTCGGGCATGAATTCGGTCACCGCCGTGGTGTTGGCGAAGATGCGAATGTAACCCTTGATACCATTGTTGTACTGCTGCATGTCGCTCTTGAGGTGCTCTACCTGCTGCATGAAGAGCTGGGCATGGTGCAGCAGCGTGTGGCCGGCGGGTGTCAGTTGCACGCCCTTGTTCTCGCGGTAGAGCAGGCGCGTGCCCAGGCGGGTTTCCAGTTCCTTGATGCGGTTGCTGGTGGCCGCCAGCGAGAGGTTCATGCGTTCGGCGCTGCGCGTCAAGCTGTTGAGTTCGGCGATCAGGATGAACAGGCGCAGGTCGGTCAGGTCGAACAGCATGGCAGCTCCCGCAGAGGATGATGAAGAGTACCGATGGTACGCCGATTGAGGAGCCTTGCGGCAAGGCAGATGTGTTGCAGCGCCAGATAGATGCCCGCGCTGGTGCTGACCTGACTTCAGTTTTGCCAAAGCCCCCCTTCCAAAAATACAGATTGTCTGCACGATGCGGTCACGCCAGACTGGCGCCCAACATTGAATTTGAACAACGAGGCGAGCAGACATGGCGCACCCTGATCTCGACCTGACCCTGCTGCGGCAGTGGCTGGGCAAGACCGAAACCCGACAGGACCAGATCAGCCCGGCGCTGGCCGCAGCGCTGGCCGCTACGCTGGATGGACCACGCCAGCCCGGGGCAGGCGCCAGCTTGCCGCCGCTGTGGCACTGGATCTATTTCTGGAACGTGTGCCGCCAGTCCGAGGTGGGGGCCGATGGGCATCCGCAGCGTGGCGGTTTCCTGCCGCCGGTGCCCTTGCCGCGCCGCATGTGGGCCGGTGGTCGCTTGCGCTTCGAGGCACCGTTGCCCATCGGCGCCGAAGCCGAAAAAATCTCGCGCATCGCCAGTGTCGACATCAAGCAGGGGCGCACCGGCGCACTGGCCTTCGTCACCGTGCATCACACCATTCGTCACCAGGGGCAGGTCTGCCTGACCGAGGAGCACGACATCGTCTATCGCGACCTGCCACCACCAGGCGCGGCGCCGGTAGCGCCCAAGGCCGCTCCCACCGGGGCGCAGTGGTCGCGCCGGGTGCTGCCTGATCCGGTGCTGCTGTTTCGCTATTCGGCGCTGACCTTCAATGGGCATCGCATCCATTACGACCGCAGCTATGTCACTGGCGTGGAAGGGTATCCGGGCCTGATCGTGCATGGGCCGCTGATTGCCACCTTGCTGGCCGACCTGCTGGCGCGCGAGATGCCGCAGGCGGTCTTGCGCGAGTTCAATTTCCGGGCCGTGGGCAGCCTGTTCGATATCGACACCTTCACGCTGTGCGGGCAACCCGCCGCCGATGGCCGCAGCGTGGCGCTGTGGGCGCAGAACGAGCGTGGCGAGCTGGCCATGCAGGCCGAGGCCATCCTGGCTTGAAACGATATAAATCATTTTGGAGTTGCCTTCATGTTGCACCAGTCCGTCCCCGATACCCATGCCGACCTGCGCGATGCCGTGCGCGACCTGTGCCATACCTTCCCCCCGGAATACTGGCGCAAGGTCGATGAGGCGCGTGGCTATCCCGAGCAATTTGTCGATGCGCTCACCAAGGCCGGCTGGCTGGCTGCGCTGATCCCGCAGGAGTATGGCGGTTCAGGCCTGGGGCTGACCGAGGCGTCGGTCATCATGGAAGAGATCAATCGCACCGGTGGCAATTCCGGTGCCTGCCACGGCCAGATGTACAACATGGGCACGCTGCTGCGGCATGGTCGCC
>NZ_BADI01000421.1:0-3770 GCF_000333555.1 Herbaspirillum sp. B65
CGGGCGCGAAACCTGAAGATTGTACCGCCTGCCGGATTATCGGTGTAAGTAAGGGTGCCGCCGTGGAATTCTATGGTGGTGCGGCAGATGTTCAAGCCCATGCCCATGCCCTCGGCCTTGGTCGAGAAGAAGGGCGAGAACAGGCGAGCGGCCACGTCCTCGGTGATGCCATGTCCCTGGTCGATCACCGAGACCGTGACCGATTCTGCACCATCGTCGTTGCGCGTGAGCTCGGCGCTCACGCGCAGGATGCGACGCGCCGAGGGTACTGCGGCCATGGCCTGAATGCCATTGCGGGTCAGGTTCAGGATCACCTGTTCCAGCAAGACCTGGTCGCCCAGCACGGCGGGCAGGGATTTGGGCACCTGCCATTGCAGCACGACGAAGAACTGTTGCGCCTGCAATTCGATCAGGGGGGCCACGTTGTCCACCAGTTGCCGTATCTGCAGGCGCTGGCGCGCCGGTTCGCGCTTCTTGACGAACTGGTGCACGCTGCGGATGACGTGGCCGGCGCGCTGCGCCTGGGCATGGATCTTTTCCAGTGCAGGTTGCAAGGCCGTGGGTTCGGCTTGACCCTGCTGCATCATGTTAAGGGCCCCGGTGGTATAGCTGGAGATGGCCGCCAGCGGCTGGTTCAGCTCGTGCGCCAGGGTCGAGGCGATCTCGCCCATGCTGGCCAGGCGGGCACTGGCTTGCAGCTTTTCTTCCTGGGTGCGGTTGAGGTCTTCGGCACGCTTGCGCTCGGAAATATCGAGGATGGAACCCATCCACCCGGTCTGTTTGCCATCCTGGTCCACCAGCGGTGACTCGAAGATCAGCACCGGGAAACGTTCGCCATCCCGGCGCTGGAAGATGGTCTCGAATTGCGGTGTCACGCGCCCGGCCAGTACGTTGGAAAAACGCTCCTGGTATTCATCCATGGCTTCCGGCGCCCAATAGGGCATGGGTGGGACCTTGCCTACCAGTTCCTCAGCCTGGAAACCGACCATCTTGCAGAAGGCTGGATTGACGTAGGTGATGCGCCCTTCCAGGTCGCGTGCGCGCATCCCGGTGACCAGCGAGTTTTCCATGGCGGCGCGAAACACGGCTTCGTTCAACAAGGCTTTTTCGGCCTTGGTGCGGCGATTGATGTCACGCCACAGCGCCCACAGGCTCCACAGCAAGCCCAGCGAGAGCACGATGACCGAGCCCACCAGCAGGTTGGGTAAGAGCTTGGGCGCGCTCTTGGTGCTATTGGTATGCAGTACCAGGGTCAGACCGGGCAGCTCCAGTTCGCGTCGATGGGTATAGACATTGAGGCCCGGGCCGCCCGAGGTGCGGCGCGCCACCACGTTGTCGTCCGTGTCGGTCAGGGAGATTTCATTGTCCTGGGCGAACCACCACGGCACCATTTCATTCAGGATGCGGGCCACGGCGTAACTGGCCACCAGGCTACCGATGTAGTGGTTGTCGTGGAACAGTGGCACGTGGTAATCCATGAGCATCGGTTCGGCGATGCCGGGCGGAATGGCCGGGGGACTGTAGAGCGGCCGGCGCATCTTGCGGGCGCGCTCGGCGGTCATTAGCGAGGATTGCGAGAGATCGTGGCGACTGATCGGCAGATCATCGGTGGAGGCGATCGCCTGGCCCTCGGCATTGAACCAGGTGACGCGGTAGAACTCGCGGTTGTTGCGCAGCAGGGCGTTCAAGCGGCTGCGGAAATGGTCCTGGTGCAGGCGGCCATTGCTGATCTCGCGCCCGATGATGCGCATACTTTCATCGTCCCGGCTCAACTGGAAGCGGATCGCCTGTTCCACCCACAGCGAATCGGCAATCAATTGCTCCAGCCGTTCGCTGGCCTCCATCTGCTGCGCCTGGCGCGGCAGCCAGATCAGCGTGGCCAGGAACAGGCACACCAGCAGGAACGGGATCAGCCAGCGCATGGTGGTCTTGCGGCCGGATGCCTGCAACTGCGAGGCGGCATCGGGCTGGGGAGCGATTGGCGGAGGCGGGACGGTTTTCATGACGCCGCCAGTGTAGCGGCCACCCCGGCCTTGCGCCAGCCTCCCGCACACCGGGAAGTGGAACCTGGAGCATTGTGGTTAACCACAGTTGCTCCATTTTGGTGACCCCGCGCAGAATTCGCGAGCACAACCTGGCCCGCGCCAAGGCCAGCCATACACCAGAATAAATACATAAACGATTTACACCTCTCTGGGGAGACAAGCATGAAACTGAAGTCCATCGTCTTTGCCATGGCCACCGCGGCCGTGTTCAATCTCGGCCTGGCGGCGAGCGCCTTGGCCCAACAGCCCATCATCATCAAGTTCAGCCATGTGGTGGCCAACGACACACCCAAGGGCAAGGCCGCCGAACGCTTCAAGGAGCTGGCCGAAAAAGCCACCAAGGGCCGCGTGAAGGTCGAGGTCTATCCCAACAGCACGCTCTATAAAGACAAGGAAGAACTGGAAGCCCTGCAACTGGGCGCGGTGCAGATGCTGGCGCCTTCTCTGGCCAAGTTCGGCCCGCTGGGCGTGAAGGAATTCGAGGTCTTCGACCTGCCCTACATCTTCCCCAGCAAGGAAGTGCTGTATCGCGTGACCGAAGGTCCGATCGGGCGTGAACTGTTCAAGAAGCTGGAGCCCAAGGGCATCACCGGCCTGGCCTATTGGGATAACGGTTTCAAGGTGATGTCGGCCAACAAGCCGCTGCGTCATCCGAGTGATTTCCGTGGTCTGAAGATGCGTATCCAGTCTTCCAAGGTGCTTGACGCGCAAATGCGCGCGCTGGGCGCTAACCCGCAGGTGCTGGCCTTCTCCGAGGTGTACCAGGCGCTGCAGACGGGCGTGGTCGATGGCACCGAGAACCCGCCCTCGAACCTCTATACCCAGAAGATGCATGAAGTGCAGAAGTACGTGACCGTCTCCAACCACGGTTACCTGGGCTATGCAGTGATCGTCAACAAGAAGTTCTGGGATGGCCTGCCCTCGGACATCCGTAGCGAGCTCGAAGGCGCCATGAAGGATGCGACCAAGTACGCCAACGCCATTGCCCAGCAGGAAAATGACGCCGCCCTGGCCGCTGTCGAGAAGACCGGCAAGACCACCGTCTATCGCCTGACCGACGCCGAGAAGGCCGAATGGCGCAAGGCGCTGCTGCCAGTGCAGCAGCAGATGGCCAGCCGCATTGGCAAGGATCTGATCGACGCCGTCAACAAGGAAGCGGCGGCGCTGGGCCAGAAGTAAGCGCCAGGCGTGAGCAGACGCGCGCCTGCGACGTGAGGCGCGCCTTTCCACCAAGAACAATCCGAACAAGCAAGGTCACAGGCTGATACCACCCAGGTATCGGCCTGCTGACGCAAGGAGACTTCATGAAGTTACTCGACCATCTGGAAGAGTGGCTGATCGCGTTCCTCATGGCCGCGGCCACCTTCATCATCTTCGTGGCGGTGGTGCACCGCTACGCCTCCGGCCTGGACATCCCCTGGCTGCAAGACCAACTCATCCAGATCAACATGAGCTGGGCTCAGGAACTGTGCATCTTCATGTTCGTGTGGATGGCCAAGTTCGGCGCCGCCTACGGGGTGCGTACCGGCATCCACGTGGGCGTCGACGTGCTGATCAATCGTTTGAACACCCCCTGGCGCAACAAGTTCGTGCTCTTTGGGCTGTTTGCCGGTGCGCTCTTTACCGGCATCGTCGGTACCTTCGGTGCCGAGTTCGTCTATGACATCGCCCAGCACGACAGCACCTCCGAAGTGATGGAAATACCGATGTGGATCGTCTACCTGC
>NZ_BADI01000420.1:0-1597 GCF_000333555.1 Herbaspirillum sp. B65
GTTCGCCCAACGCGCCAGCCTGCCCGACTTCGACCCGCGCCACGGACTCGACAGCGCCAGCCTGGTCGACCTGTTCGGCTGGAGCGAAGAGCAGTTCCTGAAAAATACCGAGGGCAGTGCGATTCGCCGCATCGGTTATGAGCGCTGGCTGCGCAATCTGGCCGTGGGCTTGGGCAATGCCGCCGATGCCCCCGATTACCGCGGCGATGCGGCCATCGTGGCGGCCTTGCGTGCTCGGCTGGATCATCCCTCACCGCTGGTGGTCGAGCATGTGCGATGGGCACTGGCGCGGCACGGTATTGCCTAGCGCCCGCGCCCAAGCGTCAATGCACCAGCGTCAGCCAGACCGGAATGGTCAGCGCCGAGAGCAGCGTGCCAAAGGAAATCAGGAAAGCCGTGAACGGTCCATTGCCGCCCATGCGTGCAGCCAGGATATAGGCGCTGGAGGCGGTAGGCAGGCTGCAGAACAACACCACGATACGCAATTGCAGCGGTGGCAGGTGCAGCCAGTTGCCGATGGCATAGGCCGCCAGTGGCACGGCAAGGAGTTTGATGAGGATGAACCAGCCCACCACCAGCTTGCTTTCCTTCAGGCCCGACAGGCGCAGACCGGCGCCTACCATCAGCAGGCCCAGCGCAATGGAGGCTGCCCCCAGGCGCGAGAGCACCACGCTGGCCACTTCCGGCAGGTGCAGCCCCAGTGCAGAAAACGTCAGGCCTCCGGCGGTCGCCACCAGCAAGGGATTCTTGGCCAGTTCGCGCAGCAGATTGCCGTTCTTGGGGGCCAATGCGTGCACCGCGGCGATATTGCAAAGAGGTACGCCAAAGCCCAGCAGGATAGCCATCAGCCCGGCCCCTTCTTCGCCGGCCATGCGGGTGGCCAGCGCCAGGGCGATATAGGAATTGAAGCGGTAGGCGCACTGCATCCCCGATTCATAGGTCATGGGCGTGGCGCGCAGCAGGGGTTTGCCCAGCCAGGTCAGGGCGATCCCCGCCAGCAGTGCGCCCACGCCGGTCTGTACCATGCCGCCAGTGACCGAGAGATCGACCTTCAGGCGTGCCGTGGAATAGAACAGCAAGGCCGGGAACAGCAGGAAATAGACCAGCTTTTCCATGCCGGCCCAGAATTGATCGCCCCAGTTGCTGATGCGATAGATCAGCACCCCCAGCGCGATCAGGCTGAAGTCCGGCAGCAGGAGATTGAGGATTTCCACCTTACTTGAGCAGACGCGCCAGCTCGACGGCGGTCTTGACGTTCATCTTGTCGAAGATATGAGCACGGTGCACTTCCACCGTGCGCATACTGATGCCCAGCTCATCGGCGATGACCTTGTTCATCTTGCCGGCCAGGATCAGGTCCAGCACTTCGCGCTCACGTGCCGAGAGCGCAGCCAGGCGGCCTTGCACGGCATCCTCGGCACCGCCGGCACGCGAACTTTCCAGCGCTTGCAGCACGCGGTCCATCAACTGGTTGTCGTTGAAGGGTTTTTCAAAGAAATCGAAGGCGCCATTCTTGAGCATATCCACCGCCATGGGCACGTCGCCGTGGCCGGTGAAGAAGATCACCGGGCGTCGATGCAGCAGGCCACGGGTCTTC
>NZ_BADI01000419.1:0-1209 GCF_000333555.1 Herbaspirillum sp. B65
GCGCGACGAATGCTTGCACATTAGCACCTTATGACAATTCCTGACCACGGCCTGAATCAAAATTCATCCGTGCAGTCGCTGCCGATGCTGCCAGACTACAAATGCATGAGTTTGCGCGAGGAAGTCGGCCGGGTCCGCATCAATAACGCCGCACCAGGAACTCGGCCACACACACCGGCTTGTCCGCCCCCTCGCACTCCACCGTGATGCCCCAGGCCAGTTGCGCCCTTTTCGGGCCATTCGACGATACAGACGGTGTTTTCGTTGAAATGTTCACGAAAACCGGCATCAAGGAATTCCTCCGGGCTGGACATGCGGTACAGATCGAAGTGGATGACTGTTACCATGCGCCCTGCGAACAATACTTCATAAGGCTCCGCCAGCGTGTAGGTCGGGCTCTTGACCCGTCCCTGGTAGCCGGCCGCATGGAGCAGGGCGCGCGTGAGGGCGGTCTTGCCGGCCCCGAGGTCGCCGTGCAGGTAGATCGCCAGACCCGGCGCCAGCACCTGGGCCAGGTCGGCACCCAGGCGCGCGGTGGCGGCTTCGTCGGGCAGGTGGAGATGGAGTCGCTGCATACTTTTTTAGCTCATTCTGAATCACTGGTTCAACATTCAACGCTTCATGTCCGCTCACACCGTTCCTGTCGATCTGGCCGATCCTGCCTTCCTGGCGGCGCTGGCTGCCACCATCAAGGCCTGGGGCCGGGAGCTGGGGTTTGCCGAGGTGCGCATCGCCGATGTCGACCTGGCGCATCGCGAAGCGGGCTTCCAGGCTTGGCTGGACAAGGGCTACCACGGCGAGATGGATTATATGGCAAGCCACGGCCTGAAACGTGCACGCCCGGCCGAACTGGTGCCCGGCGCAGTGCGTGTGGTCAGCGTGCGGATGCCCTACCTGCCGGCGGCCAGCGACGCAGATACCCACGATTGGCGCAGCCGGGAAGAAGCCCGCAGCGCCGACCCGGCTGCCGCCCAGGTTTCGATCTATGCCCGCGGACGCGACTACCACAAGGTCTTGCGCGCCCGCCTGCAGCAGCTGGCAAGCCGCATCGAAGGCCGCATCGGTGCCTTCGGCTATCGTGTCTTCACCGATTCGGCCCCGGTCATGGAAGTGGCCCTGGCCGAGAAAGCCGGGCTGGGCTGGCGCGGCAAACACACGCTGCTGCTGCACCGGGAAGCTGGCTCCATGTTCTTCCTGGGGGAGATGCTG
>NZ_BADI01000418.1:0-1118 GCF_000333555.1 Herbaspirillum sp. B65
ACCGCCTCCATCAACACCGATGCCAACGGCGACCACCTGGTGCTGGAATCCAATACCGGCGGCACCGCCAATACCATCAAGGTCACGGCAAACAACAGCCTGTCCGGCTTTTTCTACGATCCGTCCAGCTCGACCTCGAGCACCATGACCCAGATCCAGGCTCCGCGCGATGCTACTAAGGCGGCTTCGGGCACCTACGCGGTGGCTGTGTCACAACTGGCGCAGACCGAAAAACTGAGCTCGGCCAGCATCGCCCCGGGGTCCACCTTCGACAACGGCATCCTGGCCATCAAGACCGGCACCGGCTCGACCGTCATGATCCAGCCAGCCACCGACAGCCTGGCCGGTGTACGCGACGCCATCAACGCCGCCAGTGCCGGCGTGAACGCCACCATCGTCAGTGATGGCACCAATGACCACCTGGTCATCACCGCCCAGAACAGTGGTGCAGCCAACACCATCAAGATCACCGGCACCGGTAATTTCTCCGTCTTCAGTTCCGACCCCAGCGGCGCGATCACCTCGCAAAACGTCAGCACCAACCAGACCTACAGTTCCGGCTCGCTGAACCTGAAGGTAGGTGACACCTCGGTGGCCATCAACCCGAGCGCCAACAGCAGCGGCAATATCGACCTGAAACAGGTCATGAGTGCCATCAACAATGCCAACGCCGGGGTATCGGCTTCCATCAGCAACGATGGCAACAACGACCATCTGGTGCTCACCCCCACCGGCAGCAGTACCACGGCCGCCGTGACCTTGACCGGTACGGGCGACTATTCAGGCCTGACCATGAGCGGCATGGGCCAATTGCTCAAGGCGCAGGATGCCAAGCTGTCCATTGATGGCGTGTCAGTCACCAGTCCCAGCAACAAGGTCCAGAACGCGATTTCGGGCGTAACGCTGAACCTGGCCAAGGTCACCACCTCGGCCGACAATTTCACGCTCAACATCAGCAACGACACCTCCGGCATCACCACCGCAGCCAACAGTTTCGTATCGGCCTACAACACCCTGGCCAAGGCGAATGCCGGGATGACCGCGCAGACGCCCTCCACCACCCTGGGCAAGCCAACCACTCAGCCCCGCTTGGCAGTGGATCATCGGTCCAGACATCA
>NZ_BADI01000417.1:0-1493 GCF_000333555.1 Herbaspirillum sp. B65
GGCGGTGCTGCGTCGCCGCCGAGCGTGGGCCAGGTCTTGGTGATGCGCTGTTCCAGGCTGTCCAGGTCGGCCACGGGGCGTTTGGTGATGAGGGTCAGGTTGTTCATGCCGGGCACGACTTCGCTGACTTCGTCCCAGCTGCCGGCCAGTTCGGCCAGGGCCCAGATGCGTTGCTGTTGCGGCAGGGTGGCCGGGGCCGGCAGGCTGCATAGCAGCGCGCGATCGCCCAGCGGGTGGAGGTGAGGTGGCTGCATGTGTCTCGCTTTGCCTGATGTGGTTGAGAGCCCGCCGTTGCTGCCGAGATGGTCGGTGGGGTCAAGGTGCGTCCGGTGATGCCCTGCTTTTTTGCGGATATTACATTTCAAAGAAAATATAAACAATATGTCGATAAATTATTTATTTAGTCTTTACGCTATAGTGTTGCCATTCTGCCGCCCTGACTTATCCGCTTCCCATGAGCCAAGAGAACAACGAGACGTCCACCCCGCTCCAGCCTGATGTGCAAGATGCCCTGAGGGCTCCGCGTCCGACCAAGATCGTGTCTTCCCAGCATCTGGTCTCCGAACGCAGTGCCGAGCTCTCCGAGCTCGAATACGCGCTCATCATGGCCAGCAATGCCTTCAATCGCTGGATGGTGCGCTGCATGGCGGCGGCCGGCGCCAAGGACATGACGGCCATCGAGGTGTCGCTCTTGCATCACGTCAATCATCGCGAGCGCAAGAAAAAACTGGCCGATATCTGTTTCGTATTGAACGTCGAGGATACCCACGTGGTCACCTATGCCTTGAAGAAGCTGGTGAAGGCCGGTTACGTCAAGAGCGAGAAGGCCGGCAAGGAACTGCTGTTCTCGACCACTGCTGATGGGCAGGCGTTGTGCATGAAGTATCGCGAGGTACGCGAGCGTTGCCTCATCGAGGTCCAGGTCGAGAGTGGCATCCCCAATCAGGCCATCGGCGAGGCAGCGCAATTGCTGCGCAATGCCTCCGGGCTGTATGACACGGCAGCACGGGCGGCGGCTTCGCTGTGATGCCAATCTCAATCTCAATGAAGGATAGGACATATGCGCGCAATCGAAATCAAGGAATTTGGCGGTCCCGAGGTCTTGCAGGCCTGCGAGCGCCCGGTGCCGGAGTTGAAGTCCGGTGAAGTACTCATCAAGGTCCATGCGGCTGGGGTGAATCGTCCGGATGTGTTTCAGCGCACCGGCAACTATCCGGTGCCACCCGGCGCCTCCGACTTGCCGGGCCTGGAAGTGGCCGGTGAGATCGTGGCCGGTGAACTGGGCCAGAGCGGCTTCCAGTTGGGCGATCTGGTCTGCGCCCTGGTGCAGGGCGGTGGATATGCAGAATTCTGCGCGGCGCCGCTGGCGCAATGCTTGCCGGTTCCCAAGGGCTTGAGCGCGCTGGAAGCGGCGGCGCTGCCGGAAAATTACTTCACGGTGTGGAGCAATGTCTTCGACCGTGGTCAGTTGTCAGGTGAAGAAACTTACTGGT
>NZ_BADI01000416.1:0-7039 GCF_000333555.1 Herbaspirillum sp. B65
ATGGCGTATTCCTGCAGGCCAATCCGAACCTGAAGCCCGAGAAAGTCTGGTCCACCGAACTGGCCATCGAAAAACAGTTACAACAAGGGCAGGGCAAGTGGCGCGTATCGCTGTTCGAGGAGCGGGTGGCCGATGCGCTGATTTCGCAATCGTCCACTATCGGCAGTGGCGTGGCTTCCTTCACCCCGGGTGGGCGGAGGAAGAGCGGGCAGTGGTGGCAGCAGTATGCATGGCAGGACTCGCAGGAAGTCAGTGACGGTGCCAGCCTAAACCTTGTGCTGTGTGCTGCGAACGAATCAATCCGCAGCAGCATATGCGCTTTGTGTTGCGGGGATGGCGTCGGGCCTGGTCAGCCGGATCAGGTGGTCGGCTGGATGGCCTGCTCGGCCCTTGCCTGGCGTTGCATGGCGCGCACGAAGTCGGTCAGACGGCGGCCATTGCGGTCGGGGTAATGGCTTTGCGCGCGCATCTGCTGCACGCGGTCCAGGCGGAAGGATCGGAAGTCCTCGCGGCGTTCGCACCAGGCGGCCAGCAGCCAGGTGCCACCGAAGAAAGCCAGTCCCAGTGGCCACACCACGCGCTGGCTGCTGCGCTGCTGGGCATCGGTATAGTGCAGCAGCAGCTTGTGGCGGCTACTGATGGCCTGACGAATCGCTTCGAGCCGCTCGCCCTGGCCGCAATCGTCCTGCATGGCCGGTGCAAACAGCGGCGTGGCCTCGACGAAATCGCGCTTTTCCTTGGGCAGGGCCAGCACCACCTTGGCCAGTGCCGAGGCCGCCGAGGCCGCCAGTTGCGGCCCGCCCCAGGCTTGCACCATGCGCATTCCGATCACCAGCGCGTCGATCTCGTCGGTGTTGAACATCAGCGGCGGCAGGTCGTAGCCAGGCTTGATGCGATAGCCGACCCCGGCTTCGCCATCGACCGGCACGCCCGACAGCGACAGGTCGCGGATGTCGCGATAGACCGTGCGCTCCGACACCGACAGCCACTGCGCCAACTGGCGCGCCGTGGTGAGACGGCGTCCCCGCAGGTACTGGGTGATCTGGAACAGGCGATCGGCTCGGCGCATGACAGGCAGACGGAAAAATGATGCGCGCCATTCTGGCACGCATGATGCCTGCCCGCCATCGACTTCGATGCTGCTATGCAAGATGCTGCCATGGCGAGCGCTCGGGCGGGACCGACCGGATCAGTTCATCGCGTGGAGGGCCAGACGATTGCCTTCGCTATCGATGAATTGCGCGATGTAGCCGATATCGTTGGGGAGCTGGAAGCGCTCCATGGTGACTTCGCCACCGGCAGCCTTGATGCGGTCCAGCACGGCCTGGATGCTGGGGCCGGCATCCAGATAGATCAGCGTGCCCTGGCGCGTGGGCTCCAGCCAGCCAGGACCGGTCAGGCAACCGATGGATTGGCCGTCGTCACGCACGAAGATGGCCATCGGACCTTCGTCGGAGAATTGCTCCTGGCGCAGCGTAGTGGCAAAGACGGCTTCGTAGAAACGGGTGGCGCGTTGCAGATCACGGGTGGCGATCTCGAACCAGTTGACTTGGGTTTGCATGGTGTTCTTCCTTGTTCTCGTGAATGGATGGGTTGTCATGCCGCTTGGCATGGAACGCATCATGCGCGAGGGCTACTGACAACGTTCTGTCAGTAGCCCTCGCATCACCAAAGAAAAAAACCGAGGCTGGCTGCCATCAGCGCGTAGCCGGCATCGGCACGCGCTCCTGGCCGATGGCCTCATCGTCATGACCATCCTCATGGCGGGCCGCATAACGTCGTGCCAGCACCGCGCACAACATCAACTGCATCTGATGGAACAGCATGATGGGCAACAGCACCACGGCCGCACCACTACCGGCAAACAGCACCGCGGCGATGGGAATGCCCGAGGCCAGCGACTTCTTGGAGCCGCAGAAGACCAGCACGATTTCATCGCCACGCGGCATCTTCAGGGCGCGCGCACCATAGGTGGTCACCAGCAGCACGGTCCCCAGCAGCACGGCGTTGACCAGTACCAGCAAGGCCAGTTGCCCCGGCGGGAACAGGTGCCAGACACCCTGCGCCACCGCCACGCTGAAGGCGGCATAGACCGAGAGCAGGATGCCGCCACGGTCGACCACGTTGACGATCACCTTGTGGCGGTTGATCCAGGCGCCGATCCAGGGCCGCAGCAGGTTGCCCAGCACGAAGGGCAGCAGCAGTTGCAGCAGGATGCTCAATACCTGCGAGAAGCCATCGGCTTGGTGATGACGATGCAGCAGCAGCGTCACCAGCAGCGGCGTGATCACGATGCCCAGCAGGTTGGAGGCCGTGGCGCCGCAGATGGCGGCCGGAACGTTGCCGCGGGCAATCGAGGTAAAGCCGATCGAGGATTGCACGGTGGAAGAGAGGGTGCAGACGAACAGCACGCCCATCCACAGCTGCGGTGTCAGCAGGTCCGGCACGATGCTCTTCAAGGCCAGGCCCAGCAGCGGGAACAGGAGGAAGGTCGAGCCCAGGGTCAACAGGTGCAGGCGCGGCTGCTTCAGGCCCGACAGCGCAGCCTCGCGCGAGAGCTTGGCGCCGTGCAGGAAGAACAGCAGCGAGATGGCGGCATTGCTGGCGATGTGCATGAAATGCTCGAAGCTGCCGGTGGCCGGGAAGAAGGTGGCCAAGAGCACGGTGCTGATGAGCAACTGGGTGAAGCGGTCGGGGAGAAAGCGGTTCATGGCGCGCTCGCGTAAGGGTAAGGAGAGGAGAGTGGGTTTGTCCCCATGATAGGAAAAGCCTCGGCTATCGGGAACCCCTCTGATCGCGTTGACTGTCATCGGATAATCCGATGATAATGCTCTCATGCTCAATCCCGTATGGCTCCAGACCTTCGCCACCGCCGCCAGCGCCAGCAGCTTTACCGAGGCCGGGCGCCAGCTCGGCCTGACCCAGTCCACCGTCAGCGACCACATTCGTCGCCTGGAAGACCGCCTGGGGCGACGCCTCTTCGTGCGCGACACGCATTCCCTGGCCCTGACCGCCGATGGCGAGAGCCTGCTGGTGCACGCCCGCTTGATCCTGCAGGCGCACGCCCGCGCCGAGGCGCAATTCAGCGCCCCGCGCCTGCGCGGCCGGGTGCGCTTCGGCACCTCTGACGACCTCGCCATGGGGCCATTGCCGGACATGCTGGCGGCCTTTCGCAGCCAGCACCCGGAAGTCGAACTGGAAATCACCATCGGCCTCACCAGCGATCTGTATGCCTCGCTGGACCAGGGCAAGCTGGACTTGCTGGTAGGCAAGCGCCGCGCCGGCGAGTCGCGCGGACACAGCATGTTTTCCACCCCCATGCAGTGGCTGACCCGCCCGGACACCCTGGTGGACTTGAGCCAGCCATTGCCGCTGATCCTCTTGCCCGAACCCAGCATCACCCGCGCGGCGACCTTGCAGGCGCTGGGCAAGTCCGGTCATCACTGGCGCATCGTCTGCACCAGCGGCAGCCATGCCGGTTGCATGGCCGCTGCACGCGGCGGCCTGGGCCTGGCGGCATTACCGCAGCATCTGGCTTCCCGCGACCTGGTGGTGCCGCTCAATCACGCGGCCCTGCCGCGTCTGCCTGATGTGGAATATGTGGCCCTGACCGCACGACGCCTGTCGCGCCCGGCCGATACGCTGTACCAGATCCTGATGGCCAGCCGACTCAGTCGTGGCTGAACCGGCGTGGCTCGATTCAGGCGGTTTCCACCACCAGTGCAGCCTGGTCGAGCGAACGGATGCGGCGATCCACGAAGTAGCCGCCGGCCTCCATGTAGCGCAGGTAGTGACGTCCACATTGCGTGCAACGCGCGATATTGCAGCGGTTGTAGGGATACCAGGCGGGGGCGATGGGCGCCTCGGGGGAGGCGTAGCGGGTGCCGGCGGGATGGTATTCGGTGAAGGTGGGTTCGGTGTAGGGATCGACGATCAAGGTCGCGATGTCGACCAACTGGGTTTCCGGCAACGACAGCGGCAGGCTGATCCAGCCGCTGCTATCGGCCGTGCGGCAATTGCAGGCTTGGGTGATGGCGGCACTCTGGGCCGCCAGGGTGCGCAATTGCGCCAGGTCAGGATAGGGCAGCAGATCTTGCATGGGAGAGGGTGGTTGCCAGCCTGTGGATAAATTCAAATGGAAGGAATGGATAACAATATAAATAATTTATCCACAGGCCGTGGCACAAAATGAATGCCCTGCCTACTTCTTCGGGTTGTAGCGGATATCGCCCTCGAACAGTTGCGCCGTCCCGCCGCCCAGATCGGATTGCACCGGCCACACTTCGTGCCCGATGCGCAGCTCGGTGCCTTCGTGCACCGCCTTGGCCACGATGATGCGGGCATCTTCGGCCGCCACCATGCCGGCCTTCATCTCGCCCACCTCTTCCAGCAGCACCTTGACCTCGTAGGCCAGCGCCTTGCGCTTGTCGCTGGTCTCATGCAGCAGTTCCGGCGTGGCCTTTTCGGGGTTGAGCTTGTAGTAGCCTTGTTGCTTGATGGTGCGATCGAGCTCGGCCACCTTGCGCGTGTATTCCTGTTCCTTGATGGCGATCTTTTCTTCCAGATAGGGGTCCAGCCCAACCTGCACGCGGGTATGCGTGGTGGTGGGAGCCCCGATTACGTTGGCGCGGATGATGTTGGTCGCTTCCACCCGCCCGCCGATGATGTGGCCGGTGCGCGGATTGCCCTTGCCCACCGTGATCTCGTTGCCGGCCAGCAGCTCGCAGTGGCGCGCATTGCCCAGCACCAGGATGTCTTCGGTCGCTTCGATGTGGGCGCTTTCGGCAAACATCACCTGCACCGATTTTTGCGAACTGATGCGCGAGGCAATCGCGGTGGTTCCGGCCTGGGCGGTCACGCCTTCGCTATGGCCGATCACGCCACCCTTGACGGTGACGCTGCCGCCGGCCACGATCTCGGCCGCTTCCACCGTGCCGTTGACCACCACGTCGCCGCCCACGTGCAGCTTCATGCCGGTGAGCACGTCACCGGAGACGCGCACCGTGCCCTCGAAAGTCAGGTTGCCGGTGGACAGGTCGACGTTTTCCACATCCAGCACCGGATTGACCTTCACGCCATTCTTGATCACCGTCGGTTGGCCCGGCACGATGGCCACCAGCAGGTTGGGATCTTCCTCGCTCGGTTCGGCCCCGAGGCATTCCTTGGCAAAGGGCACATCGGCAATCGGCCGCGCCGGCACCTTGCCGCCGCGGATGTCGATGCCATCCTTGCCGGGGATCGGCGGGATGCGGCGCATCAGTGGATCGCCCACCTTGACCAGCAGGATGTGGCCCATGTCGGCATAGGACACCACGGCATCTTCATCGATGTCGGCCAGCTCTTCTTCTTTTTCTTCCAGCAGGCTCTCGAAACGGGCCGGCTCGGCAGGTGTCGGCATCAAGCCCTGGGCCACCACCAGCTTGTTGCAGAAACCGGCCGACAGCGCGCCGCGCAATTGCTCATGCAGGATGCCGTAGGTGATGCCGGCGGCGCGGATGGCATTGACCACTTCCACGCTCTTGGCGCGTCCGCCGTAGGGCGGCACCAGGGTCAGCGAAGCCGTCATCAGGTCATCGGCCACCTCCAGCGAAAACTCGCCGTCGCGGCGCTCGGCAATGACTTGCGTGACCGCGTCCTTGGCATCTTCGGCCTTGCGCACGAAGGCGTTCAAGACCGAATCCTGGAAAAACAGTTTGGTCAGGCCGTGATCGCTCATGGCCTGTTTCAGGAAGGCCAGCGTCAACGGCGGAAAGCCCTGCATGGGGACAAACGTTGCGCTCAGTTCGCCGCTGGCCCTGTCGAACGCAAACGACAGCGGTTGCGGGTTTGCTTGGTTCATGCTGTTCCTCGATGAAAGGCGGTACCGGGTCTGTCACGATCCTTTGCGTGCGGTTGCTGCAGAAGGCTGCGCAGTACGCCAGGAACGCTTTGATATTGTGTGATGCGGCGGGGCGCGCTGGGATCGGCGCACTGTACATCGCGCCGACAAAAAATGCGGCGACCCCTCTCTGGCGCAATACTGCTGACATTGTAATGTGGCAAGATGATCCTGTAATTTCATGGATAGCACAAGTTTTGCCAACTTTGGCTCTAGATTAGGCTCTTATCGTTGGTTTTATGTTAAGTACCCAAATAGAAGACTTCAAGGGCGACGACGCCCGCAATGACGCCCTCAGCGATGCCCGTCATCGCGCCGGGCGCGTCAGTACTTTGGTCAGCATCGTGGTCAACATCGGCCTGGTGCTGCTGCAGGTCACGGCCGGCGTGCTTTCGGGCTCGCAGGCCCTGATTGCCGATGGCATCCATTCGCTGTCCGATCTGATCTCGGACTTCGTAGTGCTGCTGGCCGGTCATCACAGCCGCAAGCAGGCCGACGACGATCACCAATATGGTCACCAGCGTTACGAAAACGCCGCCTCGCTGGCCCTGGGTGCATTGCTGTTGGCCGTGGGCCTGGGCATGTTGGTGACGGCTGCGCAAAAGATCCAGCACTACGGCCACACACCACCGGTCCATGTGGCGGCCTTGTGGGTGGCGCTGGTGGCCTTGCTGGCCAAGGAGCTGCTGTTTCGCTACATGCTGCGCATCGCCCAGCGCGTGCGCTCGAGCATGTTGGTCGCCAATGCCTGGCACGCGCGTTCGGATGCCGCTTCCTCGCTGGTGGTGGCGCTGGGCATCGTCGGCAGCCTGGCCGGTTTCACCTTGCTCGACCCGGTGGCTGCGGCGGTGGTGGGCCTGATGGTGGTACGCACCGGCTGGGGCTTTTTCTGGAGCGCCCTGCACGACCTGATGGATCGCGCCGTCTCGGCCGAAGAAGCCCAGGCCATCCGCGCCACCATCCTGGCCACTCCTGGCGTGCATGGACTGCATGATCTGCGCACCCGCCGCATGGGTGACCTCACGCTGGTGGACGTGCATCTGGAAATCGACGGCGCCATCACCGTCACCCAAGGCCACGCCATTGCCACCGATGCCCGCAGACGGGTGCTGGATGCGCATCATGTGTTGGATGTGATGACGCATGGGATCCGGGGAGCTC
>NZ_BADI01000415.1:0-12584 GCF_000333555.1 Herbaspirillum sp. B65
GCGCAGGAGGACGTATGGTCGCCAGCAGCAGGCCTTCCCTGACCGGCTGATGCAGGAAATAGTCGGCGCCGTCGTGCAGGGTCTTTTCCTGCGCAGCCTCGCTGATGTTCTCGCCGATGACGACGATGCCCAGCATCGGGAATTTCTGCCGCAGATCGGCCACCAGAGGACGAAAACTGTTGGTGATCCGATGCGTCTCGATGATCAGGATCGTGGGTTTTTTTTTTGAATCTCCCCCTCCAGCGCCGACAGCGCCGTCACCGCCCTGACCGGCAGGCCGCTTGCATGAAGAATCTTCAGCACGTGACCCGGTCCTTCGCCTGGATGCTCTACGATTAACACTGCCACGTCGACTCACATCCCTAAAATAAAACAGCCCTGATACTCCGCTCGCAACGGATGAGTATCATTGTTGGTTACGTTATACCCGCTTTTGCGAAGCGGGAGTTTCACAGAAAATCTCGATTTTATTTCTTATCGGAAATTTTTTGTGGGGTGGGGGAAAGGCGCAAGACCGTGTAAAAACGACGAACGGCAGCCCGTGGGCTGCCGTTCATCCTGATGCTGTCTCTATCTCTGTCTTGGCTGCGTTGGCCTACTGCCGATTCGGTAATGGGCGCCGGTCAGTAGATGTCCAACCCGAAATACTGGGCGACATCACCTTCGGTCCAATCCTTGATGACATCGCGTTCCAGCAGAACGCGATATTCCGAGCGCGTCATGCCGCCCGGTTGCTGGATGATGCGGCTCTCCAGCGTATAGATGGTCTGGTGGATGCGGGTGGTCATCGAGGCCTGCTTGATGATGCTGCCCACTTCCGGTTCCTGCTGGTCGTCGTTGGCGGGGAGGTCCATGGCGTCCTCTTACTTCATCTGTGCCCGCCGCGCCAGGATTTTCTCGATCTTTTCCTTGAGCGTGGTGGCGTTGAAGGGCTTGACGATGTAGCCATCGGCGCCTTCCTGGGCCGCCATGACGATGTTTTCCTTCTTGGCTTCTGCCGTGATCATGAGTACGGGCAGATGGGCCAGGGCAGGGGTGGCGCGAATTTTCTTCAACAGGGTCAGGCCATCCATGACCGGCATGTTCCAGTCGGTGAGCACGAAGGTGATATTGGAGGCGCCCGACTCCAGGATCTTCAGAGCGGTGGAGCCATCGTCGGCTTCCACGATCTTGGTGTATTCCAGTTCCTTGAGCAGGCCGCTGACGATGCGGCGCATTGTCGAGAAATCGTCGACGACGAGAAAGTGTTGGTCTGTATCAGCCATGTTTGAGGTGTACCTTGGAGAGTGGCATGTACCCGAATCGGCAGCATATCTGCACGATCCATGTAGAGGCGGCGGGGGCGATCAAGCCGGGCCGGCGCACCAGCCCGCCGACCGGCTCAGTGGCAAAAGGGGGGGCGGGGCCGCACCCTAGTGGTTCGGTTGCCTAGTTGCTCAGTGCCCACTGACCCTGGGCGTTCTTGCAATAGCGCAACTTCAGCGGCTCGCTGCCACGCTTGCTGGTGACCACCAGGTCCACCTTGGCGCAGGGCGGGGTGCTCTTCTCGAAGGTCGGGGTGATCTTGGCCGAGGTCGAGGGCTTGGGGCCATCGGTCCACTGCGAGGTCTTGCCGCTCACGCCCGCATCCAGCGAAGCGGTAATGGCGGCGTAGAGGGAGTCGATCTGTTCTTTCTTCAAATCGGCCACGGCCGTATTGGAGAAGAAATCGAGGTTGGCCTGGGCCTGAGCCTGGTGGGCCAGCGCGGCGGCGCAAAGGAGGCCGGCCTGGCTGGCCAGTTTCAGAAAGTGGGAGAGGGAACGCTTGGTCATGGAGGGCTCGTTTCTCGGAATCTGGAAGTCAATGACGTTGTCGGTATCGGGGGGAGGACAACGGTAAAGCCTTGCTTTTATACCAGAAATCAGCGGGGCTCCAAACTTGCGCTTGCGCGGTAAAGGTCCCGCTTTTCCCGCTTTTTATGGCGGACCTGGTAGGCATAATGCGCCACACTGCTACGCTTGCGCACGCCTGTGCTCACCAGCGCCATTGCGGCAACCCACGACAACAAGGGGAAACCATGAAGTCCAGCCTGGTACGTATGACGATGATCCTCGGCCTGTTGGCCTGTGCAGTACCTACCGTGGTGCAGGCACAGGCACCTGCCATCTCCGCCCCTCAAGCCGTGCAGGCAGTGGCCTCCGGTGTGCGGTATGAAATGATAGGTCGTTGGGATGTGGATAAACTCAACACCATCCTGAAAAAGGACACCCCGGCCTTCTCCGGCGTGCCGGTCGATTACACGCCGGCGCGCAATGCCGTGATCCTCTATCGCGTGACCTATCCTTCGGTGATCCCGGAACGCGGCAACCAGCCCATCCTGGCCTCGGGCCTGCTGGCCATTCCCGACACGCCGGCCAAGTCCTATCCCATGCTGTCCTACCAGCATGGCACGGTGTATGAGCGCAAGCAGGTGCCGTCCTTCCCCGAGCAATCGCCGGAAACGCAATTGATGATCGCCCAGTTCCCCGGCCAGGGTTACGTGCTGATCGGCGCCGATTATTTCGGCATGGGCATTTCCACCGAACCCGAGAGCTACATGGTCAAGGGCAGTCATCAGCAAGCTACCTACGACATGCTGATGGCTTCGCGCAGCGTGCTCTCCAGCATGGGCGTAGCCAGTGACAAGCTGTTTCTCTCGGGCTGGTCGCAGGGCGGTTTCGTCACCATGGCGTTCCTGGAAAAGCTGGAAGCGGCCGGCGTCAAGGTCGATGGCGCCACCACTGCCAGTGCGCCGCTGGATGTGTTCGCACTGCTGGAAGGCTTCCTCACCTATCCGCGTCCCCATGATGCGGTCTGGCTCAATAGCATCGTGATCCTGTCGGCATTTGCCTTCGAGAATTATTATGGTGTGCCCGGCCTGGCGCGCTCGGTCTTGACCGATGCCTCCTATGAGGTCTCGAAGAAGGCCTACGAGCGCCAGCCTTTCAATGTGGCCGACATTCCCACCGATCTTCACAAGCTGATTCGCCCCGAGTATTTCGATACGCATTATTTCGCCAATTCTGCATATGGCCGCCTGATCGCCGACACCCAGGCTTATCGTTGGGTGATCCGCTCTGATGTGCGCAACTATTACGGTGAGTCCGATGAAGCCATCACGCCGGGCGTGGGCCGCATGGCGATGACCTATGCGCAAGCCATGGGTTCGGGCAACCCGCACGTGCAGGCGGTGTCCACCGGACCGACCACCCATCGTGGCACTTTTGCCACAGCGGTACCTTTGTGGAAGAACTGGTTCGATAGCAAATCTGCCACAAAGTAAGACACATCCTCCTCCTCGTCCAGCGTACAGGTCTTCTTTTGCCAGCCCCAAAGGCAGAGCAGACCTGTCTCTTCCCCTCTTTTCCGTCCTGAGGTCGCAACTCATCCGGCATATCATCCGCTTGCCGGCTCCCCCCACCGGCTTGGCACTTCCCTCCACTCCATACTGCAATCCACATGAATCCTCTCCGTCGTCTCCGCCTGGGCGCACGCCTGGCCGCCGGCTTTGCCGCGCTTTTACTATTGCTCATCGTCATCACCGTCATCGGCATCACCCGCATGTCGTCGCTGGATCAGACGTCCATCGAGATCAGCGGCAGTACCTATCCCAAGGTCAATGCCGCCCAGAAGATGGAATACCTGATGATGAATATTGCCCGCGCCGCACGCAACATCATTATTCTGGAAGATGCTGCACAGATGGCCAGCAATAAGAAATCCATCGACAAGGATCTGGCGGAATATCAGAAGGCTCTGGATTACCTGCGCACTCATGCCAGCACTGACGAAAGCCGGCGACTGACCTCGCTCGCCGATGAGCAGAGCAAGGCCTATTTCGCCTTCACTGCCGATGTGGTCGATCTTGGCTTGAAGAACCAGAACGTCGAAGGACAGCGCCTGTTGTTCGGTCCGCGCTACAAGACCCAAGGCGAGCTGCTGGCCACCCTGCAACAACTGGTCACCCTGTTTGAAGGCCAGATGCACGAAGCGACCCAGGCCGCACACGATACCTACCTCACCTCGTCCACGATTCTGGGCGTGTCGGCTGCAGTGGCAGTGCTGCTTGGTCTGATCGCCGCATTGGCGATCAGCCGCTCCATCACCGTGCCCATGGCCGATGCCTTGGATACCGCACGCAAGGTGGCCAATGGTGACCTGACCAAAACCATCACCGACCATGCCCCCGATGAAACCGGCGAACTGCTGTCGGCCCTGCGCGAGATGAACCGCTCTTTGGTGGACATCGTCTCCAACGTGCGCACCGGTGCCGATACCATCGCCACTGCCTCGCAGGAAATCGCCTCCGGCAACCAGGATCTGTCGGCGCGCACCGAACACCAGGCCAGCTCTCTGGAAGAAACCGCCTCCTCGATGGAGGAGTTGACCTCCACCGTACAGCAGAACAGCGCCAATGCCCGCCATGCAGCCGACATGGCGCAGGCCGCCACGCAGATTGCCGGCCAGGGTGGCGAGATCGTCGGTCAGGTGGTGACCACCATGGATGACATCGATGCCTCGGCCCGCAAGATCGTCGACATCATCGGCGTGATCGATGGCATCGCCTTCCAGACCAATATCCTGGCCTTGAATGCCGCCGTCGAGGCGGCCCGTGCGGGTGAGCAAGGTCGCGGCTTTGCGGTGGTGGCTACCGAAGTGCGCAGCCTGGCGCAACGCTCGGCGGCTGCCGCCAAGGAAATCAAGATCTTGATCGGCGACTCCGTGGAGAAGGTCGATTCCGGCGCCCAACTGGTCAAGAAGGCTGGTCATACCATGCAGGAAATCGTGCAGAGCGTGGCCCAGGTCAATACCATCATCGGCCAGATCAGCGCGGCTGGCGACGAGCAGCGTGCCGGCATTGAGCAGGTGCACCAGTCCGGCTTTCCGTTTCCACGTTTCAAGATTTCATCATGACCTACTGCGTAGCCATGCGCCTCAACAGCGGCCTGGTGTTCCTGTCCGATTCGCGCACCAATGCGGGAGTCGATCACATCGGCACCTTCCGCAAGATGAGTGTTTACGAGAATCCGGGCGACCGCGTCATGGTCATGATGACCGCCGGCAACCTGTCGATTTCACAATCCATCCGTCAGATGTTGACCGAGCGCACCAATGCCGAGGGTCGCAGCATCTGGACCGCCACCACCATGTACGAGGCCGCGCAGATCCTGGGCGACGCCATCCGCGCCGTGCATGACCGCGAGGCCGCCGAGCTGAGCAAGTTTGGTATCGATTTCAACGTCAGCATCATCTTCGGCGGCCAGATCCGTGGCGAGCGCTGTAGGCTGTTCCAGATGTACTCGGCCGGCAACTTCATCGAATCGCACGATGAGAATACCTATTTCCAGATCGGCGAATCCAAGTACGGCAAGCCCATCATCGACCGCGTGGTCACGCCGCAGACCACCCTTGATGAAGGGGCCAAGTGTGCGCTGATCTCGATGGACTCGACCCTGAAGTCCAACATCTCGGTGGGCCTGCCGCTGGACCTGCTGGTCTACCAGAGCGAAGACCTGGCCGTGACCCGCTTCGTCACCATCGATGAGCAGAACCAGTATTTCCAGATGATCCGGCGTAGCTGGGGTTCGCAGTTGAAGCGCGTCTTCGAGGCCATCGACGATCCGGTCTGGGATGCGCCGCCGGAAGATACCTTGAACGTGCTCTCCTCGGTCACCGATCTCAGCGAGCCGGTGCGCGTGCCGCCGCCCAATGGCGTGGCGCGCGGTCTGCAAGCGGTGCCGCGGCAGATCCTGGCGCAACAGGATGGGGACGTGGGACAGGCGAGCTGAAAGACTTAGTTTTTTCTTGGAGGAAACTTAGTTTTCTTTTTGCCAAAACTAAGTTTTCATCAGACGGGAGGGATAATACGGCGGACGGCGGGAGCCGCCAATCGTTGACAAGCCCGGCGCCGGGCTCATAGAATTGCCCGGCAGATTTTTAGATAAGAGACCATCTGTAGGATGGTCTCACCACGTGCGCAGTTTGCAACGGCCTCTTACAGACTTCATCAGGAGAGCCCCGTGCAAGCTGCAGTCCCCCTGCGAGACATCGACGATGTCGTCGCCTTCATCAATTCCCGTCCGTCCCTGCACGGCCATGCAGGCCTGGTGTGGTGGCTGCTCTTGGGCGGCCTGTTCCTGGAAGCCCTGTCGCATTCGGCCTTGAGCGTGGGCTTGCCGGCCATGATCGGTCAGCTTGGCCTGGGACCGCCCGAGGTGGCCTGGCTGGCGTCTTCGGCGGCCGCCTCGGCACTGCTGGCCAATCCTCTGGGCGGCTGGCTGGCCGACCGTTGGGGGCGCAGGCGGCCACTGCTGCTGGCCAAGTTGCTGGCCTTGGGAGGAGCAGTGCTGGTGGCCTGCGCGCCCGATTTCGCCAGCATCCTGATGGGCCGCCTGCTGGCCGGCATCGCCTTCGGGCTGGACTTCGCGGTGGCCATGGCAATGCTGGCCGAGATCACCCCCCAGCACCTGCGCAGTCGCCTCACGCTATGGCAAGCACTGTGGTACCTGGCGGTATGCGGCAACCTGCTGCTGGTGCTGCTGGTGGAACCCTGGGACGTAGGTCAGAGCCTGTGGCGCTATCCACTGGCGGCGACGGCGCTGGCCGCCTTTTTGATGCTGAACCTGCAACTGCTGTTCCTGGTGGAAAGCCCATGCTGGCTGGCGCGCCGGCGGCGCTGGCAGGAATGCGCCGAGGCGCTCTCGCGGCTCTTCGATGCGCCCTATTTCCAGCTACTCGAGCACCATCCTTCACAACACAACGGCGGCCTGGCAAAGGCTCCCCACGCCAGCCTGCGACAACTCCTGCACCCGCCCTACTTGCTGCGCCTGATCCTGGCCGCCACCGTGCAAGTGGTGCAGGCGGTGCAGTACTTCGCCATCGGCTGGTATCTCCCCATTCTGGGCCTGGAACTGTTTGGCGAGGATGCACGACAAGCCGCCTGGGGCGCGCTGGTGTTCAACCTGTGCGGCATCGCCGGTGGCTTGCTGGCCCCGTGGCTGGCGCGCCGCCTGGGCTTGCGCAACGCCGCGGCCTGCGGCTTTGGCGCCACCGGCCTGGTGTTGCTGATGCTGGCGGCGTCCTGGCCGCAACTGCGGTCCTGGCAAGCCTGGCTGCTGCCCTCGTTGTTCCTGCTATGCCATGCGGCCGGCCCGGGGGCCAATGGCAAGAGCCTGTCCTCGCTTTCCTTTCCCAGCGAATTGCGGGCCCGCGCCAATGGCATCACCGGCGCCCTGGGCGCCGGCGGCGCTACCCTTGGGCTACTCCTGTTTCCGCTGCTGCAAGCAAGCCTGGGCAGTTCCCTGTGCCTGCTGCTGGTCGCCATGTTGCCCTTGGCCGCCAGCGCACTGTGCCGCCTGATCCCCTGGGATCCGGAGCGCGTGGACTTCCATCCCGACCTCGAACGTCCTTGTGCGGTTGCCGATACCTCCGACCCGGCGCCTTATCCCAGCGACAGAAGACGCCATGAGCGGTCGTGAGGCCATCCTGGCCATCGATGCCGGTACCTCCGGCACTCGCGCGGCCGTGGTGACGGCCAACGGCCAAGTCTCCTGCCTGCACCACCTGCCCCTGCCGATCCATTCACCGCAACCCGGGGTGGTCGAGCAGGATGCCGCCCTGATCTGGCAACACACCCTGGCCGTGTGCCACGCCACGCTGCAGCAAGCGCGCCAGAAGCGTCTGCAGGTACGCGCCATCGGCCTGTGCAACCAGCGCGCCAGCGCCGTGCTGTGGGATACCGTCAGCGGCCAGCCGCTGGTGCCGGCCCTGGTCTGGCAGGACAGCCGCCATGCCGCCCAGTTGGCCAAGCTGGCCGTGCACTGGGAGCGTCGCCTGCGCCCGCGCCTGGGGCGTCCACTGGGACCACGTTCACCCTACCTGTGGGCGGCCCATCTGTTGCGCAGCAACCCTGCCGTAGCCCAGGCCTGGCGGCAGCGGCGGTTGGGCTTCGGCAGCATCGACACCTGGTTGCTGTGGCAGTTGAGCGCTGGTCGCCTGCTGGCCACCAGCGCCACCAATGCCACCGCCTGCAATGCCTACTGCCTGGACGAACACGCCTATGCGTTGGACTGGTTGCAAGCACTGGATTTTCCGCTGGAGCTGTTGCCGCCGCTGTACCAGGATGCCGATGACTACGGCATGAGCGAGGCCAGCGTACTGGGTGCCGCCCTGCCCATTCGCGCCTGTGCCGGCGACCAGCTGGCCGGCGCCATCGGCCTGGGTTGCCTGGCCGCCGGTCAAGCCCTGTGCGTGCATGGCACCGGCAGCTTCATCAACCTGCTGGTGGGCACGCGCGCGCCGCTGGCGGCTGGCATCAGCGAGCAGAGCGGCAGCGTGGTGGTCACGGCGCGCCGCCAGCAGGGCGTCTCGCATTTTGCCCTGGAGAGTTTTTGCGCCACCACCGGCGCCGTGCTGACCTGGGCCTGCCAGCGCCAGCGCTGGTTTCCTCATGCGCGTGCCCTGCTCTCGCTGGCGGCCAGCGTGCCGCACGCAGGAGGGGTGAGTTTCGTGCCGGCCCTGGCCGGCATCCAGGCGCCGCAACGCCACAGTGGCGCCCGCGCCGCCTTGCAAGGCCTGTCGCTGGCCAGCAGCCGCGCCGAGATCGCCCATGCCCTGGTGGAAGGCATCGCCCAGGCGGTCGCGGCCTGCGTGCACGCCAATGCCGAGGTGGCCGGCCTGCCGGTGACGCAACTCATGAGCGGGGGTGGCCTCTCGGCCAGCGACCTGCTGCTGCAATTGCAGGCCGACCTGACCGGCGTACCCACCTATCGCACCCATCAGGCCGCTCATGCCAGCCTGCGCGGCATCGCCTACCTGGCAGGCAGCCAGGGCTTGCT
Source organism: Herbaspirillum sp. B65 (assembly GCF_000333555.1). Taxonomy (NCBI): domain Bacteria; kingdom Pseudomonadati; phylum Pseudomonadota; class Betaproteobacteria; order Burkholderiales; family Oxalobacteraceae; genus Herbaspirillum; species Herbaspirillum sp. B65. The sequence continues at coordinate 8,857 of NZ_BADI01000415.1, forward strand.
GTGGGACGACCTGCCGCAAGCCTGCGCCCGCACCCGCCTGCGCGCGGTGTTCGAGCCACGCCTCGATGCCGCTGCCCGTACAGCGCGCCGGGCGCCCTGGCAAGCCCGTGTTGCCGCGGAACTGGCCTACGCCGGACGCGATACCGCGCATTGAGCGGCCCCGACTTTTTCTTTACTCTCTTTACTCTCCATAGGAGCCTTAGCATCATGCGTCGTCCCCCTCTCCCACCCCAGGCCCTCTCCACGGCCATCGCCAGCAGCCGGACCCCTGATCAGTCCCTGCAAGCGCGTCTGAAACGCCATCCGATCATGGCCGCCGTCTATGGCCTGCAATACTTGCCGGCCTTCCTCGACAGCGCTGCCGAAGTGGCCATCGTGGCCCATGTGGAATTGCGCCAATTGCAGGCGATGATTGCCACCGTCAAGGCCGCCGGCAAGTTCCCGCTGCTCAATGTGGATACCTGCGAAGGTTTGTCCCAGGACAAAGCTGCGATTGACTATCTGGTCGAGATCGGCGTGCCGGCCTTGGTCTCCACGCGCGTGTCCACGCTCTTGCGTGCCAGTCGGGCCGGGCTGATCACCATGCAGAAGGTATTCGTCACTGACCGCACCACCTGGCCTCGCAGTCTCAAGGCGCTCGAACAGAGCTCCCCCAACCTGGTGCAACTGATGCCGGCGCCGATGCTGGCAATGGTCAAACCAGCCGACCGCGAGTTGTTGCCGCCCATCGTCGCCTCCGGCTTCGTCTGCAACGAGCACGATGCGCGCACCGCCCTGGCCACAGGGGCGGTGGCGCTGTCCACCAGCGACCAGGGGATGTGGAACCTGTCTGGAAAGATGCTACGGGCGGCCTGAACCGGGCGCACCACCTCCCGCCTCATGCGGCATCAACTACGCCGCGTGCGCGGCTTGGCGGGAGTGCTGGCTTTCTTCGGCGCTGCCTGGGGACTGACTTTGGTCTTGGCTGTGGTCTTGGCTGTGGTCTTGGTTGCGGTCTTGGCCGGCGCTACCGGCTTGCGTGCCACCGGTTTGCGTGCTGCCTTCCTGGGCGCCACCGCCGGTGCCGATTCGGCCTGTGGCAGGTGCAGCTCATCGCTGTCTTCGCCGATGGCCGTGGTCAGCTTGCGCGCCAGGGCGATGACCTTGTCCGGTTCCACGTCCAGCGTGCCGATCAAGAGTTCGATGATTTCCGAACGCGGATTGGCCAGGGTCGGTTCTATCATCATCACCGCTGCTGCCAGCGCCAGGGCGCGTTCGCGGCTGGCGCGATCGGGCAGCATCTGGCCCAGGGCATTGAGCGCTTCCACCGGCGCCACGGCGGTAATGCGCGCCTGTTCCTTCAACAACTGCACCCAGTTGGTCTTGGCCGAAACACTGGCGTGCATGTTCGGCAGTTGCGCCAGCAAGCGCGCCAGGCGCAGGCTGCGCCGCTCGAAGGCGCCAATGGAAAGCATCCCGGCAATGACGATGCGGCACACCGCCTCGGCAAAACCGCCCTCGGCGATCTGGTCGATCACGGTGGCGCGATAACGACCCAGTTCCTGCTGCGCCCAGCGCTGTGCCAGCTCGGCATCCGGTTCACGCGGCGGCAGCCAGGCGCCCAGGCCATTGCGGCCGAATAGCTGGCGGGTCACGCGCACCGTGCCCGCATCGCGCTGGTCGCGCCAGGCATTGAGTTCCTCGGTGATCTTTTGCGCCATGCGGCGCTCGTAGAGCTTGAGCGGATGCTCCGGGTCCAGGTGTACCCGTTGCGCCCGCGCCCGCGCGGCTTGCTGGCGAATGAAGGCCGCTGCCGGGTGGGCATCCGAAAACAGTTGCCGCTGCATCCGCAGCGGGTTCAGGCGCATGAGCGCATTGGCGCTGTCGCGGGTGGCCGTCATACGCACCCAGGGGCGTACCCAGGTCTTGTAGAGCTGGGCATTGATCTGCGACCACTGGCTGATGGTGGAGAACATCGATTCCTCGTCGCGCCCCTCAGGATTGAGCTGGCGCAGATCGGCCATGGTGCGGTGCTCGTAGTGCACCGTGTAGTCGCCCGGTTCCAGCGCATCCCAGCGCTGGGTCTCGCGGCCATCCTTGCGCTCCAGCTTCATCTCGTAGAGACCGGGCGGCAGGCTCTCGATCACGTCCAGCGAACTCACCAGCTGGTCATGTTCCTTCAGCGCCACCGAACCGCCCACGAAGATGCCCAGGTGTCCCACGCTCTCATGCAACACGTAGATGATGGTACGCCCGGCCGCCGCAATGGCGCGCTCATCGCCCCAGGTATCGATGATCCAGTCCAGCGCCTGCGGGGGCGGTGTGATGTTGTCCCCCCAGGAAGCGAACACCACGATGGGCGCAGTGATGTCGCGCAGGTTGACCGCACGGCCCTTGACCTCCAGTTCGCCGCGCGCCAGCTTGTTGCCCACGAACAGGTTCTCCGTGATGGCCTCGATCTCGGCCCCAGTCATGCGGAAGAAACCGCCCCACCAGCGTTCGAATTCCAGGAAGCGCGGCGCCTCCTGGTCGACGCCGGCCCACAGGTTGTAGTACTTGCCCCAGAAGGTATTGGCCGGATTGAGCTTCTCGAAATTCTCGACCAGGTAGGCACCGTCGAAACGATCTGCGCCCAGGTCGGCGGCCAGCGAAGCCAGCCAGGTACCGCCCAGGGTGGCACCGCTGTAGCGCATCGGATTCAAGGTGGAACTGCCGGCCCAGTAGGAAGCCGGTGCGCCCACCATCATCAGCGGACCGAACAGCTCCGGCCGCACCGCGTCCAGCGTCATCATGGCCCAGCCAGCCTGGCAATTGCCGATCACCACCGGCTTGGCCGAGCATTGCGGATGGCGACGGATCACCTCTTCCAGGAAGCGGGCTTCGGCATCCATCACCGTCACCAGGGTCTGGCCATCTTCCGGTTCAGGGCGGAAGGTGACGAAATAGACCGTATGCCCGGCCTTCATCGCCATGCCCACTTCGGAATCGAACTTGAAGCCACCGATGCCCGGCCCATGCCCGGCGCGCGGATCAACCACCACCACCGGCCGCGCCTGCGGATCGACCGCCAGGCCGGCAGGCGGCTGCAGGCGCAGCAGCGCGTAGTTGCAAGGCTGCGGCAGGTCGTGGCCATCGAGCACCAGTTCATGGTCGAACTTGAGCAGCGGTGGCGTGCCCTGCTCCAGATGATGCAAGTAGTCGTTGCCGCGATCGAGCAGGGTATCGAGGAACAGGAAGCTGCGTTGTACGCAATCCTCTACGTAGGCAGGGACATCGCCCCAGGCTGACGGCGTGGTCGTATTGCCCGCCTCGATACCCGCAGCGTCGTGGGCGATGGATGCCGATTTGTTGCGACTGACCATGAATGCACTCCAGAGCAAGGAATGCCATCATGATACGGATAAAGAAGGCGGCAAATCGTCCGATCTCTGCGACAATGGAACCGCAATTCACGGTATTGGCTGTGAAATGCAACAAAAATATTGCACGGAGGAATTGACATGGAGCTCAAGAGCCTGGTGGACCAGCCTGGCAAACTGCCGACCGTTCCCAAGGTAGTCCAGCAATTGATTGCCAGCTTCAATGCCGAGGATGTCTCCTCGCACGACATCGCCCAGCAGATCGCCGCCGACCCGGCCCTCACCGCCAAGGTCTTGCGACTGGCGAACTCGGCCTTCTTCCACGCCTCGCGCACCATCGGTACCGTCGACGATGCATTGCGCATGTTGGGTTTCATCATGGTGCGCAAT
>NZ_BADI01000414.1:0-836 GCF_000333555.1 Herbaspirillum sp. B65
CCGTCTGGCCAGGTAACCCAGCACCCCGAGCAATTCCTCGCGGCGGGATATGGTGTGACCTGCAATATCCCGGGCAACGGCGTGGCGGCAGGATGTACGAGCAAGGATTACTGGAATATTGGCGTGTCGTTCACCCCGGCGTGGAACCAGGCATTGCCAGGCGTGAACCTCGAGATGCCGTTGTACTACGGGCGTGGACTGAAAGGTAACGCGCCATATAACCAGGGCGGGTACGAAGGTTTTTCACCTTACTCGGTCGGCTTGCGGGCCAAGGTTTTTGAAAAATACCAGTTCGACCTGAAGTACAACGGCTACAGCGGCAAACGCGTGAACACTCCGACCGGACCGCAAATCCTCGGCAGTGCCTACCTGGCCGATAAGGGAACGCTGACGCTGAGTTTTCAAACCACATACTGATCAACAACAAGATTCCCTATGCAGGGAGCGACGGGTTCACATCATTCTGGAGACATCAACATGAAGTACACTAGCAAAGCCATCATGGCCGCGGCCACCCTTGCCACACTGGGCTGGGCACAAGCGGCCGTCACCCCGGAAGAAGCCAAGGCACTTGGCACGACGCTCACGCCATGGGGCGCGGAGATGGCGGCGAGCAAGGATGGTGCAATTCCGGCCTACACAGGTGGGCTGCCCAAGATACCAATCCGCCGGGCTTCAAGCCTGGCACCGGCAAATGGCCGAATCCTTTTCCACAAGATAAGCCACTTTACGTCATTACCGCGAAAAACATGGACGAATACGCGGACAAACTGACCGAAACCAATAAGGCTTTGCTCAAGCGTTTTCCGGATTACAAGCTCGAGGTGTATCCGACG
>NZ_BADI01000413.1:0-7289 GCF_000333555.1 Herbaspirillum sp. B65
TTCCTGTACCTCGGGGATGCGCAACACCTCGCGCCGGAACTGCTCGAACATGTTGCCCGACTTGTGGTTCAGCGTGATTTCCACGAACACCAGCAGCGTGGCCCCCAATGACTCTGGATTGACGCGTGCGTAATAGCCGCTGATGACGCCATCGCGCTCCATGCGCCTGACCCGTTCGATGCAGGGCGTCACCGACAAACCGACCTGCTCGCCCAGCTCCTTCATGGAGATGCGACCGTCCTTTTGCAGCACCGCCAGGATACGGTGATCGAGCTTGTCGAGGGTGCGGATGGATTGTTGCTGGGTTCTCATGAATTTTTCCCGTTTCAGCGTGAATTTCATGAAATCTTCATGAAATTACCGATAAATATACGAACAAACACTAGTTATTCACTCATATCATAGCTGAATCTTCTAATCCACACGCCTTTTGCAGCGGCATCATTTTGAAACGGGGAGTCAGTATGCGCGTCGTCATTCTTGGAAGCGGTGTCATCGGGGTCACCAGCGCCTGGTATCTGGCCAGGGCCGGCCACGACGTGACCGTGCTGGACCGCCAGCCCGGCCCGGCGCTGGAAACCTCGTTTGGCAACGCCGGCCAGATCTCCCCCGGCTATGCCTCGCCCTGGGCGGCCCCCGGCATTCCCCTCAAGGCCATCAAATGGATGTTCCAGGAACACGCCCCGCTGGCCATTCGCCCGGACGGCACCCTGAACCAATTGCGCTGGATGTGGCAGATGCTGCGCAACTGCAATGCCGACAGCTATGCCATCAACAAGGAACGCATGGTGCGCCTGGCCGAATACAGCCGCGACTGCCTGCGCGATTTGCGCGCCGATGTCGGCATCCCCTATGAAGGCCGCGAGCAAGGCACCCTGCAACTGTTCCGTAGCCAGGAGCAGCTGGACGGTGCGGCCAAGGACATCGCCGTACTCAAGGAAGCCGGCGTGCCCTTCGAACTGCTCACCCCCGAACAGCTGGGCGGTGCCGAACCGGCGCTGGAGAAGGTGCGCGGCAAGCTGACCGGCGGCCTGCGCCTGCCCAATGACGAAACCGGCGACTGCCAGCTCTTCACCACCCGCCTGGCCAAGATGGCCGAGCAGTTGGGCGTGAAGTTCCGTTACGACGTTGCCATCGACGCCCTCACCATGGCTGGCGGCAAGATCGCCGGCGTGGTCTGCGGCAAGGAACTGGTGCAAGCCGACAGCTACGTGGTGGCCCTGGGTTCCTACTCGCCGCAGATGCTGCGCGACGTGCCGGGCCTGCCGGCCATCCCGGTCTACCCGCTCAAGGGTTACTCGATCACCGTGCCGATCACCGATGCAGCTGCAGCCCCGGTATCGACCATCCTCGACGAAACCTACAAGATCGCCGTGACCCGCTTCGACGACCGTATCCGCGTGGGCGGCATGGCCGAGATCGTGGGCTACGACACCGCCCTCAAGGCCAAGCGCCGCGCCACCCTGGAAATGGTGGTCAACGACCTGTTCCCGGGCGCTGGCGACACCACGCAAGCCAGCTTCTGGACCGGCCTGCGCCCGATGACCCCGGACGGCACCCCGGTGGTGGGCGCCACCCCGGTCTCCAACCTCTTCATCAATACCGGCCACGGCACGCTGGGCTGGACCATGTCCTGCGGCTCGGGCCAATTGCTGGCAGACCTGATCTCGGGCCGCCGCCCGGCCATCGCCCACGAAGACCTGTCGGTGGCGCGCTACATGCAATCGGGCGCGGGTGTACAGACACCGCGTCTGGCAGGCGCCTGATGAAGCTGGATCGGATGATCGTCGTCGTTCAATAGTCTCTTCTGCATCCCTCGCAGAATGGTTGGCCGGAGCAAATGTTCCGGCCTTTTTTATGCGCCCAGGCTAACCGCTATTGCGGCCAACTTCAGGCCAACGCCAGCGCTGCGGAGGACTTGGCAGCAATGGCCGGGCCGGCCTCATTGACCTGCTCATGAGCCCCGACCGGCAGCTTGAAGACCTGCATCAATTCCAGCAGCTTGCTGGCCTGCGCACTCAAGCTCTCGGCCGCCGCCGCTGACTGTTCCACCAGCGCCGCGTTCTGCTGGGTCGAGTTATCCAGTTGCTCGACTGCAGTCCCCACTTGGGCGATACCTTGCGTCTGCTCCTGGGTGGAGACCCCGATCTCGGTGACCAGGGTCGCGACTTGGCGCACCCGATCCACCACCCCGCTGATGGCCTGTGAAGCTTCCTGCACCTTGGCATAGCCACTATCGACCTGTCCACGCTATCTTCGATGAGGGTCTTGATCTCGCGCGCCGCCTGCGCCGAACGCTGCGCCAGCGTGCGCACTTCGGACGCCACCACTGCAAAGCCGCGCCCCTGTTCGCCGGCACGCGCCGCCTCCACCGCCGCATTCAAGGCCAGGATATTGGTCTGGAAGGCGATGCCATCGATCACCACGATGATCTCCTTGATGCGGGCCGAACTGGAGGCGATATCGCCCATCAGATCGACCACCCCGGCCACCGCATCGCCACCTTGGCTGGCCTCCTGACTGGCATCGCCAGCACGCTTGACGGCCTCGCCCACGGTCTGGGCGTTTTGCTTGACCGAACCGGTGAGCTGCTCCATGGAAGCGGCCGTCTGCTCCAGGTTGGAGGCTTGTTCCTCGGTACGTCGACTCAGGTTGAGATTGCCGTCCGCGATCTCGGAGGCCCCGGTATCGATGGCATGGCAGCTCTTGTAGACCTCCTGGACCAGATGCGACAGGCGCAGCCGCATACTTTCCATGGCGGTCAACACACTGCCCTGGTCACCCTGGCGCAGCTTGACTCGACTGGCCAGGTCACCATCGGCAATCGCCTGGGCAATGGCCACCGCATAGAGCGGCTCGCCACCCAACTGGCGCGTGATGGAACGCTGGATCACGACACTGAAGGCCACGCCCACCACCACCATGGCCGCCAGCAGGGCCACCAGATACCAGGCCGTGCGATCGACGCTTTCGGCCGAACGGCTGATGTGCTCCTGCACCGCCTGGTCATATTGCTTGACGACCTGCAGGAACACATCGCGCAGCTTGACGTGGGCCGGGTCGGTAGTCTTCTGCAGCTCGGCCAGGGCGCCCGGCGCGTCCCCCTGGTCGGCCTTGTCCATCAGCCGCTGGAAGGACTCCCGGTAAGCCGGCCAGGCCTGCTTCAGCGCCGCCAACAGCGGTTCCAGTTGCGGACTCTTCTCGGCGCCCTGGAGGTAATCGAAGGCATCCTGGATCTGCGCCTCGGCCTTCTGGTTCAGTGCGCGGGTCGCGATGCGCGACTTGGGATCACCCGCAATCGGATAGATGTAGGAATAGCCGCGCCGGAAATGAATGGCCATGGCCAGGGCCGCAGTATTGAGTTTTTGCATCGGCGCGATGCGCTCCTGGTACATCAGGCGTTCCTGAGAGCTGATGCTGTGCAGACTGAAAATGCTCCAACTGACCATGACCAGCATGGCCACCAGGAACAGCGCTGACAGCAATGCAAGACGGGCCGAGACCCGCAGATTTTGCAGAAAAGACATGTTCTAGCTTCCCAAGGTGAGTTTTCGTTATGTTTGCAGCGCCCTGCCCCTGCGGGTGCTGCATCCGGCCATCCAGTCATCGGATGACCGACCAATTTACCGCAACTCAAGCGGGATTTAAGAAGGGAAAAGCATATATTTCCTGCGTTTAAAGAACGGAAGACATATCCTATGCGGCTTTCCGCTCAACCCGCCCGCCGGGAATCGCCCAGCGACGCTGGGTGCGAGGACGGCGCATAGCCCGTCATCTTCCTGAACATCGTCGAAAACGCCGCCGGCCGCTCATAGCCCAGGTCATAGGCGATCACCGTCACCGAGTGACCCAAGGCCAGCCGGGAAATCGCATTGACGACGCAGGCGCGCAGCCGCCACTGCTGGAAACCCATGCCCGTCTGCGCCAGGAACCGGCGATTGAAGCTCCGCTCGCTCATGTACAGCCGTTGGGCCCATTGGCCAGGCCGCGCGTGGATCGACGGTTCCCTCATGAAATCACGGCACAGCGCGCCCAGTTTGTCGTCCTGCGGTAGCGGCACGTGTACCGGAATTTCGCGAGCGCGACCGATCTCCTGCAACAACAACCGCATCAGGCTTTCCTCACGGCTGTGCGGCGCATAGCGTGGATCGATCCGGGTCGCCTCGATCAACAGTTCGCGCAACAGCGGCCTGACCTCCAGCACCTGGCAGGTCAGCGCATCGCGCGGCGCGTGATCAGGCTCCACGAAGGCGCTACAGGTGGTCACCGGCAAGAGCATACGGCTCTGGTGCTCACGCCCGGAAGGAATCCATACCGCGTGCTGCGGTGGCACCACCCAGGCCCCATCTTGCGTGACCACCTGCATCAGCCCACCCAGTCCAAACAGCAACTGCGCCCGCCGATGACTGTGCCAGGGCTGCAGCGAACCGCTGGGATAATCGGCCCCCGCGGCCACCACCGGCCGCGCGATGCCATCGATCCGATCAATCGGCAACTTCAGAGGTGGTTGCGATGGCTTGGGCATGGCAGGCGGAGTCCAGATCGGTCATGGCGTAAATTCGAACATTATTGACTCATGAATGAAAGTCAGTCAAAGCCCCTTTGCTCTACTGTACTGGCTTTGATGAAGGTGACGACATGAACCTACCGACACTTGCCGGCATCCTGGTCGCGCTGATCTGGGGCATACAGCCGGTGATCTCGCGCTACGGCTTGCAGCAAGGGCTCACGCCCTACGATGCCACCCTGCTGCGCTATCTCACCAGTGGCCTGCTGGTCCTGCCCTATGCCTGCAAGCGCGGCCTCATCGGCGCCTGCGGCGTGGGCTGGTCGCGCGGGCTGGTGCTGTTCATCTTGTCGGGGCCCTTGTTCAGCCTGGTGCTGGTGGCCGGCGTCAACTATGCGCCGGCCTCACATGGTGCTTTGATCCATCCGGCACTCACGCCCTTGTTCGGCTTGGCGATCAGCCGATTCGTGTTCGGCCAGCGTGAACGGTTTTCGTTGTGGGGAATGCTGCTGCTCCTGGCGGGCCTGGTGCTGGTCGGACTCAACGGCCTCCTTGCCAGCGGCGGCCTGACACCAGCAGGCGCGTGGCGCGGCGATCTGCTGTTCGTGCTATCGGCCTTCATGTGGGCGTGGTATCTGGTACTGAACCGCAACTGGAAAATCGCCCCGCTGGACGCCGTGGCACTGACCCAGGTGCTGTCGCTGGGATGCATGGTGCTGACGCTGCCCTGGCTGGGCGGGCAGACCTTCGGCAAGCCGCTGCCGGCGTTGCTGCTGCAGAGCGCTTATCACGGCGTGCTGGTGAGCATCGTCAGCGTGGCCTTGTTCAACTGGGTGGTGGCGCGACTGGGCGTCAAGGCGCTGATGCTCAATGCGCTATCGCCGCTGTTCGGGGTGATTGCTTCGGCTGGAGTGCTGGGGGAGCCGTTGTCGGTGTCGATGATGGTGGGGGCGGTGGTGATCGTGGGGGGCTTGGGGGTGGGGTTGCGTGGGGTGGGGAGGAGTCGGGAAGCTTAGTCTGCCGCAGTCAGGTCATGGGCGGATTTATGCCTTAATCATGAAATTCACAGCCGACCATTACTCTGTTCCATATTAAATCCACCTTAACTTTCCGTACTGATCTGGATACGGGTCACGTCCACGGTTTGCCTAGTCGTAAAACTGGTCATAAGACTATCCTCTATTTTAAGAGAGTCTTCGTTTCCTGAGATTCAAGGGGCTATTCCACTGGATTTTAATTAGATCTTAAATTACGTAGCGATTGGGTTAATCGCATCGCCATTAATCAGATCGTCTGATTCTTCAAAGCCAGTTGGCTTTTTGTATTCATATTCAATGTTAAATTTTCCGTCTGGGTAGAAAAAAAAGTTCAAGCCCCATACCCGGTGCCCACTAGTTTCAAGAATTCCTTGACATAAGAACCGCACAGCCTCTGTAGCAAGCGTACTAGTTTCTCGTGGGGGGAAGGAGCCGGTCTCATCTTTAGCCCCTTTAAACTCAAGCCACCAGCTTTTACCAATACTCTGATTCAATATCTCATATGTGGCCCCGGCAGACTCCCACTGCCGGTCGTTGACAAATGACAGCACCTCCAATGCGATATATTTATATGCTTCTTCAGAAGAATTAATCATTGACTAAACTCCCTTACATAAGGTTTTCCGTTAATACTAGCTTCGACAACAAAACTGCTATGTCCGCCGAGGTGCCACTGGCCTTGAGGTTGATGTCGCGACCGGCCACGGCAGTGAGCGAACCATTGGCCTCGGAGACTGACATCGAGGCATTCTGGTTGATGTTGGTGCCGCTGGTGACGGCGTTAGCCGTTGCTACCGTGGTGGAAGCGCTGTTGATGTTGCGGCCGGCTGTGGCCACCAATGTGTTGCGGGCATCGATGGTGCCGCCGATGTTGTTGATGTCCTGCGCTGCCGCTTTTACCTAATGAACAACCTGCTCCGTTATTAATCTGGAGCACCTGTACCTTTTACTATTGAAACAAAATTGGCAACCCACTTCTTATAGCAAGAGTGATTAGATTTTTAAGACGATCAAGAAGAAACTCACCATCCACATCTACAAAAGACTCAAATGCGTTTTTCGGTTCTAACCCAATCGATCTTGCAATTCGCAACTGCCATTCGGAAACAAACGGAACAGGTGGACGCCCCTTCATCGATGAGATGATGACACTTATCTCGCTGTCTAGACTAATGCAGTCTTCTAATGACCACTCACCATCAGAGTCTGAGTGAAGAATGAAAGTGGGAAACTTTGAGCCAGCCATTCCATCCTCAAGCTCGCTCACAACATAATTTCGGAGTTCATTGAAGTCGGCATATGGCCCAACATCGACGCCATCAAGTTCCTCTTCATCTTGAAAAATACAAAGATATAGCCCCATTAGTAATTCTCCCTGACAATAGCATCTTTACTTTTCCCGGTCTGTCTTCAGTGCCGCCACCTGGGCATCGGTGAGGGCCACGCCCAGAACGTAGCGCCAAGCCTGCGCCACGCGTAACTGGATGCATAAATCAATCCAAAAAATCAGGTATTCCTCCCTACTTAACTTAACATATCCGTAGATACATTACCGGTCTCGGCAAACTCATTAAAAGCGGCGCAAACAAAACCTATATCGCGTGTCACGGCCCTTGCAGGATATTTCTCTCCCAAGACAAACATTAAGTCATTCGGCATATTTTCGTTTGTCATCGCTCTCACACTATGCTCACCATGACCTGCCCCGAATTTTTCGGACCGCTGAAAATTGAGAAGAAGCTCCA